>NZ_WSPP01000363.1:0-15647 GCF_009767705.1 Myroides sp. LoEW2-1
AATAGATGCTAAAAATGTACAAGATGCATTAGATAAGTTAGCTGATAATCTAGGTAAAGGAGCAGGAGTAAAGTTACAGGATAAAGGAGACGGAAAAGTAACGCTAGTGGCTGATAATGGAGATGAGTTAGGAAGCGTTGATAAAGCAGGGTTAGTAGACAATACTAATGGTACTTATACATTTACTAATGGTAATGGTAAAGATGTTACTATCAATGTTCCGCAATCTGTAATTAACCAGTTTGACAAAATTATCAATGGAGGACCAATTACAGTTAATGGAAATACATATACTACAGTAGAGGAGTATTTTAAAGATTTTGTTGAGAAGAACGAAACGGTAACTACGTTAAATAACAATAATGACGGTACCTATACTTACACAAGTGAGGATGGAACAGAAACCATCATTGATATTCCAACAAGTGTAGTTAAGCAATTCGAGACTATTGTTAAACAGCCTGTAATAGTTGATGGACGTACATTCACTAATGTGGATGAGTATATTAAATATGTAACGGAATCAAAAGGTGGATTTACCAAGATTGTCTACGATGCTACAACAGGTGATGTTATCTTCCAAGAGTGGAACGAGACTACTAACTCATGGGTAAATGTTGATAACACTAAGTTTAGCACTATTGTTAAAGCAAACGAGACTGTTACGACATTAGTTGAAAATGCTGATGGTACTTATACTTACTATAATGAGAAAGAAATAGATGCAAACGGGCAACCATTAACAGGTGAAACAGGAGTAACAATTGATCCAAAAGAAGTATCAGTTGCTTTAAATACCACAAAGAATGTGTATGAGTTCAAAAACTCAAATGGTGATGTAATTGGTAAGATCGACGCGAATGCAAATGCAATTGTTTATAATGATAACTCTACAAACCTTGGTGTAACAAATGTTCAAGGAGCGATAGAGAAATTATTAGAAAAAATAACAACAGTAGAAGGGACTAGTGGTGATTTAGTGGTATCAGGTGGTCTTGAATTTACAGCTAAAACAACAGGAATTAAAGCCTTACTCGCTGATGCTAATATTCAAGTAGCAGACCAAGGAATAACGAACGAAAAATTAGGTGAACAGTCTGTTACTTCTGATAAAATGAAAGCAACAGTTGCAGACGGGAATGGAGCTTCTAAAAATGCAGAAGAAGGTATGGTACCTGTGGCTAATGCTGATGGAACAGTTACTTATAATAAAGTTAACGCTAAGCATGTTACTTATACGAAGCCTACTGAGGATAACGGATTAGTATCTAATACTGTAGAGGGAGTAATCAATGAATTAGCAGGTAAAAAAGGTGATCTTAAAGTGACAGGAGGTATGTTAACTATCGATGATGGTGGTAAAGATGCTCTACGTCATGAGGCTACTATTTCTTTAAACCTTGAGGGAATGAATGCTATTGTTGAGACTAAAGTAGATTATACAGCTAAAGTAGAAGATGTAATTGTTTTGGCAATTGCTGAATCTAAAGACTTAGTAGTTACTCTGCCTGATGCAGCAGCAAACACAGGAAAGAAATATACAATCAAAAAACACGATGCTAAAGAAGATTTCTATGTAACTGTAAAAGGAAACATAGAGGGAGCAAGTGAGTTATACACAGCTCTTCCTTACTCTGGATGGGATCTGGTATCTGATGGTACTAAATGGCAAATCGTTAACAAATTTTAATCACCTTACTTAACAAGAATACATAATGAAAAAAATAATATTATCAGCTACAGTTGCTTTCACAGTTTTAGCAACTTCAAATATATACGCTCAACAAGGATTCGGAACAAATACACCAGATAGATCATCTGCTGTAGAAATCGTTTCGGGTAAACGTGGTTTATTGATTCCTAGATTAGAGTTAAAAGGTACTAAAATAGCTTCTCCTGTATCTAAACCTGCTAATGCGTTATTTGTTTACAATACTGCTACAGCAGCAGATGTAACTCCAGGATTTTACTACTGGGAAACAGAAGATCAAAATGATGAGACTAAAGGTAGATGGGTACGTTTTGTATCATCTAACTCAAGAAGTGCTGTAACCGTTTCTGAAGGAGATAATGTGAAAGTAGATCCAATTACAACTGGACACGATACTGAATATAAAGTAAGTGTAAAAGGAGGAACTGCTCCTAACCAAGTGTTAGTTACTAAAAAAGATGGAGATAATTATATCACTGAATGGGTTAATCCAGAGGAATTTATAATAGGTGTAAATGGTGTTACAGCAGAAAAAGTTGGAGATGAAGTACATGTAGGATTAGGTGGTGATTTATCAAAAGCTACTCAAATCAAGACTACAGATAAAAATACATTAGCTATCTCTGGTTTAGAAATTTTAGTAGGTAAAGATGCTACTGGTGGAAATAAATTTGATGCTAATACACATAATATCGTAGTAATGGGACCTGACGGTATTTTAAAGAATGTATCTGCTAAGGATTTAATGGAAGATGCTATTGATAAGGAGGCTATTAATGGAAAAGCTTTAACTTCTACAGGAAAATCTATTCAAATAGAGGGTGAAGCTGCTACAGCTCTTTTAAAAGATGTGAATATCGAAGTTAAAGGAGGAGAAAAAGCAGGTCAAGTATTAGTTACTAAAAAAGAAGGAGACAAATTCGTTACTGAATGGGTTGATGCTGATAAAGTAGGCGTAGAAGTAACTAATGGTCTTCAAAAGATTACTGATGGTACAACTACTAAATTAGGTTTAGGTGGTGTTTTAACAGAAGATAAAACTAGTATTACAACGACAGATAATAATGTTTTAGCTATAGAAGGACTAACTCATGTTGATAAACCTGTAACTGATGGTAATAATATAGTTATCGCAGATAAAGAGGGTGTGTTAAAACAAACATCTGCTAAAAACTTAATTGAAGATGCTATTGAGAAAGGTACAGATGGTACAGATCCATTAAAAGCAAAAACATTAAAAGGAGAAGGAATTACGGTAACTGCTGGTGCTGTGGTTGGAACAACTCTTGAAGTTGCTAACTCTTTATTGAAAGATGTGACTTTAGGTATTGCTGATAATGCGATTACAACTAATAAAATTAACGACGGTGCAGTAACACAAGATAAGTTATATGCAGGTAGTAAAGATGCCGATGGAAACACAACTCAAGCGGCAGAAGGAACTGTACCTGTGGCAAATGCTGATGGGACTGTTACTTATAAAAATGTATCTACAGCATTAGGAGCTGATTTAACTACTGATGGTAAGATTGTTATCGGTGATAACCAATCTACAACCAATAAAGTAGAGAATGCTGTGTTAGTAGCTACTCAACTAAGTATTAAAGAAGGAAGTATTACATCTACAGAGATTCTTGATGGTACAATAGCAAATGTTGACTTAGGCAATGGAGCTGTATCGGCAGATAAAATGACTTCTAACACTACAGCTAATGGAACAGCTACTCCTGCAGGAGAAGGACAGATTCCAGTTGCAGATGGTAAAGGTGGAGTTACTTATAAAGAAATCTCTGGTGAGACTCTTAAAGGTAAAGCATTAGAATCTAAATCGATTGTTGTAACAGGTGGAACAACAGCTTTGTTAGATGAGACAACAATAGAAATAAAAGGAGGTACTACTGCAGGTCAAGTATTAGTAACTAAAGAAGTTACAGATAGTGAAGGTAAAGTTACTTATGTAACAGAATGGATTGATGCTTCTGCTTTAGGTAACACAGTTACAGCGAGTAATGGTTTAACTAAAGCTGGTAATGATATTCAATTAGGTGGAAGAGTTGATAAAAATACTGTTTTAGCAATTGATAATACTAAAGGTGGTTCATTAGCTATTACTGGATTAGATGCGCCTGCAGATAAAGATACTGTTTTAGAAAATGTAAAAATCGGAACAGACGGTAAGTTATATGCTGTTAGTAAATCTGAATCTACAGGAAGTATTACAATCAATAAAGAAGGAGATGTTACTATAGAAGGGGACATACACTATTCTATTAATCAAGAGGAAGTAGTTATTGAAGTTACTTTAGGAGATAAAGACACTAATCTTACCCTTCCAGCTGTTAATGGGACAGAAGGACAAACAATCAGTATTAAGATTGTAAATGCTGATGAAAAGCACAATGGTTATTTAAATATCAAATCAGCAAACGCTGTTTTAGCTTATGGAGCTATGCCATTCCAAGGATGGATTTTAAAGTCTAATGGATCTAAATGGATTGTTGTTGGACGTAACTAATAAAAAATAGAATACAAAAGATGAAAAAGACATACATAGGATTTGCCGGACTTAGTTTATTGCTTTTATTAGGAACTCAAACCGTTCAAGCACAACAAGGATTCGGAACAGACAACCCACATAGATCAGCAGCAGTAGATATACAATCCTCAAAAAGAGGATTGTTGATGCCACGTGTAGAGTTAGTTGAAACAACTAATCAAGCGCCTATCACTGCGCCTGAAACATCATTGATGGTATATAATATAGCTACATCTAAGGATGTTACACCAGGTTATTACTATTGGGACGGAGCTAAATGGGCTCGTTTTGCTAAACAATCTGAGATTACTGAGATAGAATTAAAAGGTGATGTAACAGGTAAAACAGGAGATACAAAAGTTGTAGCTATTCAAGGAACAAGTATTTCAGATGTTGCTCCAACTGCTAATCAGGTATTAACTTATGATGTAACAGAAGGAAAATGGAAAGCGGTAAGCTTAACAGAAAATAACCTGACAAGTTCAAAAGGAATTACAGGTACTGGGATTACTGTAGGAGGTACAGATAATGGAGCAGGATCAGTATTAAAAGAGGTAACTCTTTCGATTACACACGGTGAAGCTAATCAAGTGATGGTAACTAATGCTGATGGAAATGGAACTACTTGGGTAGATCAATCAACTTTAGTTCCTACTACAACTAACGAGTTAATATCTAATGGAAACACACTTACATCTAATGTTAATGGTGTTTCTGAAACAGCTAATATTGTAAATACAATTGAAAACACTTTAGATAAAGATAATAAGTTAGTTACTACAGTTAATGGTAAATCAGGAGAAGGATTAGACTTAACACCAGCTATCGAAGCAGGACAAAAAACAACATCAGTTAAAAATGGTTCTGATAAAGTTACTGTTGTAACTACAGGAGCAGGTACAAAAGATAAAAATACAGAGTATACTGTTGATGTAGTAGAAAAAGAACTAAGCCTACAGAATATTGGAGGTCAGGTAACTAATACACAAATTACTGATGGTGCTGTAACAACAGAAAAGATCAAACCAGGTAAAAATGGAGAGGTATTAGTTACTGTAAATGATGGTGAGAAAGAAGTAACTAAATGGGTATCTCAAAAAGATATCGTTAAAGCTAACGAAACAGTTACTACTATTAAAGGAGGAACAAATATTACTGCAACTAAAGCTACAGACTCTCATGAGTACACTTTAGATGTTCCAACAGCTACTAAAGATGTAGCAGGGGTAGTAAAACCAGGAAAGGGATTAGATGTTGCTACTGATGGAACTTTAACAGTAAATTACGATACAGCTAAAAAAGAATTAGCAACAGGTAATGTTACTTCTTCTTCAATTGTTGTTAATGATGATAAAGGAAGTGTAGGTTCTACATTTAAAGATGTTACTTTAGAAATAAAAGCGGGTACTAATGGACAAGTAATGGTTACTAAAGAAGGTAAAGCTACTTGGGTAGCACAATCTGAAATAGTTCCTACAACTACTAATGCTATTAAGACTGATGGAACAAATATTGTAACAACAGTTAACAATCAAAAAGCAGAATTAACTTTAGCAGGTGATGTAGTATTAAAGAATGGTGAAACAGTTGTAGGTGGTATTCAAGGTACGCCTGTAAGTGAAACTAAACCAGCTGCTGGACAAACTTTAGTTTATAATACAACTACAAATACTTGGGAACCAGGTACACCAAATGTAGGAGTTGACAACGTTACTGATGGTAAGAATTTAACTGCTGCAGATGGAGATGCTGCAACAATTGAAGTTGTAAATGGTGGATTAAAAGCTGTATTAGTTGAGACAAGTTTAAGAGTAAAAGAAGAGTCAATTACTTCTAAAGAAATTAAAAATGGTACTATTAAACCAGAGGATGTCGCTAAAGCTGGCAAGAATCAAGTATTAGTTACTGATAGTTCTGGAGTTCCAACTTGGAAAAATCAAAATAAAGTAGCTCCTCAGTTCTTCTATATGCCAGCAGTTATTTTTGATACAAAGTCAAAAGGGACTAAATTAAGTAGAGATTTATATAAAGAGTATGTAGATCAGTTTACAGGAGGAAAAGTAGGAGTAGGAAATGCGGAATATCCTATTGCTCATGGTGCAGGTGGATATACAATGCCTTATACAGGAGGAATAGTAGGGAGTACTGATGCTCCAGCAGATATAGCTGTATTTGATAAAGGAGAGCTTCATTACTATGTGACTTATTATGACACAAAAGTATTTGCTAATTTGAGTATAGATAAAGATGGTAAGCTTACTTATGACATCATTGGTAATGCGACACCTGCCTCATATATGAATATCGTTTTTGTAATCAAATAACGAAAAATAGTTAGGTATCTTTAGCTTAAGATACTTATTAAACTAAATTATAATTACAAATATAATATGATATATAAAATTATAAATAAGATAACAATCAAAGTAGTACTTACTCTAAGTTTAGTCTTAGGAGTAAGTACCACTATGTTGGCAGATGGTTCTAGAAATCTATACCCTAGTGGTGTGAGTGGACATCGTGCTTTTTTATTAGGTAAGGGATATGCTTCACCTGAAGCAATACCTTTTCCAAATGAAGGAGCACATTACGTGTATGCTAAAGAAGGAGAAATCATCACAATGGCATCTTCTGCCCAAGGAAATGGACGTTGGGATGCTAAGGGAGGAATTAATTTATTTAATCCTGTTGGTATTGAAGTTATTAATAATCAAATAGAAGGACAAATTCCAAGTCGTTCTGCTGAATTGGCAGGGCCTAGGTTATCAGCTACTAGTCAAGGTGGATATACTCCTATTTATTATGAAGTTCCAAAAGGAGGAGAGGGAATTTATCGTGTAGAATTTGCTTCTAGAAGTACATCTGCATCTAGTGCTATAGTTAGTGCTAATGGTAATTGGATTCAAGGTAATAATGCAGCTATTGCAGCATGGGATGTGTCAGTGATTAATAAGGGTAAAACTAAGTTTATTGAGGGACGTGTTTATACTACAAATCTGAATTTTACTAATGGGAATGATAATGCTGTTGCGTATCAAAATGTTAATTTTAATGGACGTTTTTTTGTTCGTACTAATGATGGGTTTACGTATAGAGTGACTCATAAGGGGTCTTCAGGTATTGTATGGGCATTTTTTGTGAATAACAATGGTTTTTTTGATTATTACACAAAGAACTCTTTATATAAGAGTATGAATAGTGAAGCTAGTCAAGTTATTCATAATATTCATAATCCTAATACTCCAGATGATGATAGTAATATTACCCATAAGATCTACTATACATTACCTGCGGAAGATATGCCTAATAAGGCAAAAGTTGCTATTAATAGTTCATCTTATGGTTTGACTACATGGTTAAATCCTACAGTTATAGAGCCAGAAGTATCTAATGTGAAGATAGTAGGTGCTGAAGGGACAGTAGGTGTTTTTGGACATAAAGGTGGGTACATAGAGTTTGACGCTCCTATAAGTGGACAGCAGTTTACGATTGATATCATAAATAATGGATTTGTATTTAAAAAATTAGAAGGAAATACTAAAGAAGGACACAATAAAATTTATTGGGATGGAGTAGGAACAGATGGAAAAACGAAGCTAAAAGGTGTAGTTCCGGTTGATCTAAATGTACAATTACAAGGTGCTGAAGTTCACTTCCCTTTCTTTGATATGGAATATAATATAGGAGGTATAGCTATCGAATTATTAGATTATCATAATTATAATAATGTTCTATCAGATTTAGTATTTTGGGATGATAGTGATATTACAGAAGGTTTTTGGACAAAAGATCGTTGGAATCGTGATGTATGGATGGATTATACAGTAGGTGATAAAGTTAATCCTATAAAAAATACACATTTAATTCTAGGGAATAAAGGAATTAGTAGTAATATTAATGGACATAAGTGGGGAGCAAATGGTACAGGTGCTATTGGTACATTTGGTGATAAAAAGTCAATGGATACTTGGACGTTCAGAGTTGGAAATAAAAAAGAGATTAAGACAGAGGTTGTTATAAAAGAGGCTGACCTTTATACGAATATTACTTATAAAGTAGGTGGTACTAGTAAAGGACATAAAGGAGATACAGTAGATTATGTAGTGACAGCAGGTAATAAAGGACCTTCTGATATTATAGCAGATGCTAGTAAAGGAATTCATGGTGCCCCTTTTACATTTACAGTACCTCCAGGAGTGGATGTAATCAATCCAAAAGGAGTAAAAGCAACTTTTAAATGTGCGAATGGAAATGCTAAAGAATCAGTAGCACTTACTTATGATCCTCTAACGCGTACATTCCGTTCAGAATTACAAATACCTAATGGATGTACAGTTGAGTATAAAATCACGGGAGTGTTAAACGGTATGACAGGATCAATGATTGCAGAATCAACGATTATGAGACCTGCTGATGTTTCTGATCCAGATGCAACAAATGGAGACCCAAATGTGAAACCAACGAATCCACATTATGAATGTTATAATAATGATTCAGGTAATTTACCTGGAGGAAATGGATCAATAGGATGTAACAATATCAATGAAGTTGTCTTTATGGCACTTGGAGAATGTGTAGATAAGATATTGTATTTTGAAGATTTTGATCGTGGATATTGGAATGTGAATTCTGGAAGAACGGATTGGAGTCAACGAGCTTCTATTAGTATAGGAGCGAATGGAGAGATATTGAGAAATCAGGATGGTTCGATAAAAAGACAAGGCCCTAGAGGAGGAGCGACAGCATCTTATCTTTTTGCACCAGGTGTTAACGATAGTCGTTATGCAGGTGCGAATAGAAATCCTCATAGTGAAACTATCTCTGTAGCACGTATCAAAAATGGATATTACTCTGTAAATCCTCCTGGGTATGTACAGATGGGTATCCCTACAGCAGATTCTTGGCATGAAGGAATATGGGTAGAGAATGCACCAAGTAATGATCCAACTGAAGCAAATAGTAATTTTGACTGGACTCCAGCTTGGGATAATGCTAAAGCGATAAGAGATATGTCTGGAGCAGTAAATGGTTCAGCATTCTTAGTAAGAGGAGCTGCTTCAGCTGCGCAAAGCATTAAACCGTTTTATGAGTTTGAATTAGCAGAAAAAATAGAGAAAGACAGAGTTTATACTTTAGATATCTATTCTTATGTGACTTACCATGATAAAGATTATATGATCATGGATGTGTTAGATAAAGAGACTGGTCATATCTATGCATCAGTTCCATTGAAGTATGGAGGTGTTGGATTGCCAGAAGGAGCTAAGCCAGAAGGATTTAGTTTAGGATGGGTACCGTTGACAGCTAGTTTTACATTTGCAGAAGCTGCATGTGATGATGTAGTAAGTAAAAATGTGAAGATTGCTATTCGAGGGAGTCAAGATAGAGCTTTAGAAACTGGAAAAGGTTTTGGACATACTCTGATAGATAATATCACATTCTCTAAGCGCATTCAAGATCCAAGTTGTGGAATCCATGTCTCTAATATTACTTGTGCAGATGAGTGTTATCAAGACATCGTAGGTAAAGGTTTTGGATGGTTTCATAGAGCTGGAGCTCAAAAAGAAGGTAGTAATGTGGTTGAGAAGTTTGAACAACCTGCTACAGATGGAGGATTTGTTGTAGATATTTATCGATTAGACAATTCTTTTAATATGGTTATTAATGGAGTACCTCTTTATAAAGAAGAATTAGAGTTTGAAACAGGCCATGCAAATAGAAATGTACGTTTTAAATCTGATGGAAAAAGATTTGGAGAGACAGGAACTAGTGCTGTTTGGAATGTGAATAAAAACCCTAATGGTGATGAAAGTGATAACAAACATATTGATCAGAATGATCGATTTAATAATCCTTCACCAGTTATCCGTGTTAATATTGATAAATGGGGGAATGTAACATTATGGGGAAAAAGAACTACGGATGCTTTGTTAGAAGAATTGGAAGTGTATGATCGATCTAATGGAAATGTAGCGGTACCGTTGCAAGTAGTACATTGGATTTCAGAAGGAACAGGTGCAAATATCAATAAAGTAGATGTAACTCAAAATGTAATTGGTCAAACGATGATGTATGGTTTTGGTTATGGTCAACAGCAAAAAGAGTGTGAAACTTGTACTATAGAGAAAGAAGGGGTGTTTACAGATGAGAGTAAAGATGGATATGCACAAGTAGGAGAAACAATCTTATATACTTTCGATGTGAAAAATGCTGGTGATATGGATATAGAGGACATTGAGATAATTGACCCATTGTTTGGATTCATCATTAAACTGGATGAACGTACTCATCTGCCATTACAAGAGGGAGTGACTTTCTCAGGTGATAATAACAATAATGGTATTTTGAATAGAAATGAGACTTGGAGGTTCACTGTATCTTATACAGTAACTGAAACTGATATTTTCCAAACTAAAGGGGTATATAATAGAGCAACAGTAAAAGGAGTTGGTAAATTGCCTAAATCAGAACGTAATGTTGAGGAACTTTCAACAGATCCTACACCATATAAAGAAGGTGACGAGGGATGGGATGCTACCTTGCCTAATCACACTTACGTTGCTTTGAAGGCTGATGGATTATTGATTACCAATCCAATGATTTATCAAAAAATAAGATAGTATGAAAAAGATATTTAAAATTGTTGCTTGTACTTCTATGGCTTTGCCTTCTGTGGCAAATGCTCAAGTGCAAGATGGTAAAAATAAAAAGCTGATAAATGAAGGGGTGATCTATGTAGCAGAAGGTGGTGTGCTATCGACAACTTATGACTTTGATAATACCGATAAGGGTTATACCTCTAACGATGGTAGCGTGTACTTTTATAGTAATTTTAATAACGATAATCTTTATACTCATAGCGATTTAACAACAAAGTCAAAAGCTGTTTTTACTCGTTATGAAGGGGCTAAAGGTAAACAAATCATCTCGGGAAAGAAGCCATCAGATTTCTATCACATTGTTTTAAATAACCCTGAGAAACAGGTCGCTTTTGATTTAAAGAATGAAGCGAATGTTTACGGCTCAGTGGATTTTCAAGACGGGATAGTAAAAGTTGACTCCTTGCAAGGTATGCTTACTTTTCACCAAGGTGCTCAGGCGTTACAACCAAGTGATAAAAGTCACGCAGAGGGATTTGTAGAGAAGATCGGAAACGAAGAGTTTCAGTATCCAAAAGGAGACAAAGGCATGTACCGCTATGCGCGTATAAGTGCTCCAGAGGGAGAGAAGGATTCTTACCAAGGAAAATACAATACAGAGGATCACAACTTTTTCCGCGTTCGCTCTAACACCTCAGGGGTGATAAACTTGTTGAATAAGAATGAGTATTGGACGGTTGAAAGAGCTAAGGACAACTTAAAGGGAGATGTAATGCTAACGCTAAGTTGGGATGAGCGCACAACTCCGAAAGAATTACTTGTCAATCCCCAAGAAGAACTGCACATTGTTCGCTGGGATAGCAAGCAGCAAATCTGGGTTGACGAAGGTGGAGTGGTTGATTTAGACAAGAAGGAAATCACTACCCCGACAAGTGTGAAAGGCTATGGTTTCTTTACTCTTGCTACGGTTAAAACAGATTGGTTATTAGACGGAGATGTGGTTATCTATAACCTTGTTTCTCCAAACGGAGATGGTAAGAATGATTACTTTATCATTGACAATATCGAGCGTTTTCCAAACAATACGGTTGAGATTTTCAACCGTTGGGGAGTACGCGTTTACGAAACGAGTAATTACAACTCACGAGGCAATGTGTTTAATGGTTACTCAGATGGCCGGGTGACAGTGGACAAAAGTGAGTTGTTACCAACGGGAACATATTACTACATTGTCACTTATGAGTACAAGGATAAGTTTGGTTCTCGCATGATCAAAAAATCGGGATACCTACACTTAGAGACCAATTAATTAGTTAGATTACATGAATTTACATAAAACAATACAAGCAGTGGGAATCGGCCTAATGACATTAGGCTGCGTTTCTACGGCCAATGCACAACAAGACCCACAGTACACGCAGTACATGTACAATACAGGAGCTATAAATCCGGCTTATGTTGGATCTAAATCAAATTTATCCATCTTTGGTCTTTACCGCACGCAGTGGGTAGGAATGGAAGGAGCACCAAAGACAGCGCATGTATCGGTGTCTACGCCACTTGGTGAGTCAGGTCTTGGTCTTGGAGTAAACTTTGTCAACGACCGATTAGGAGCGATGGATGAGAATAATATCTCTGTGGATCTATCTTATACAATTGACCTTAGTTATGACTATAAATTGGCCTTTGGATTAAAGGGAACGGCTAATTTATTGAGTGTAGACTATCAGAAGCTTCGCATTTTTGATCCATCAGACGGGGTGTCTCAAGAGAATATCAACAACAAGTTTAATCCCAACATAGGAGCAGGGGTATACGTGTACTCCGACAAAGCTTATTTTGGATTGTCTGTTCCCAAGTTTTTACAAGTGGATAGATACAACGACAACTACGATAGTCAAGAGGTCGTGACTATGCGCGAGAAGATGCATTTTTACCTTATGGGGGGATATGTGTTTGACTTGTCTGATAACTTGAAGTTCAAACCCGCTTTCTTGGCCAAGGCAATACAAGGGGCACCTTTACAAGTAGACGTATCGGCAAACTTTTTAATAGCAGAGAAGTTCACCCTAGGAGCGGCTTACCGTTGGGATGCAGCCCTTAGCGCCTTGGCGGGATTCCAAGTAAACGACAATTTATTTGTGGGTTATAGCTACGATGCAGAGACAACCGCTTTGCGTCACTACAACTCAGGATCACACGAGATTGTGCTTCGCTTTGATATTTTTAGTAGAACAGGACGCATCAATGCCCCTCGTTTCTTCTAAGAGTTAACGGTCAATCTAACACAAGACACAGATGATAAGAAAGATACAAAAGATAAGCTTTTTAGTGTGTTTGATGCTCTTTGGAAGTATGAGCATTCACGCGCAACAAGTAAAGCAAAAGAAAGCCGATAAGGAGTTTGAAAAATTAGCTTATATCGATGCAATTAAAGTTTATGAGACCATAGCAGATAAAGGCTATGTGAATCAGTCCATTTTGCAAAAGTTAGGGGATTCGTATTACTTTAACGCAAAACTGGTAGAGGCCAACAAGTGGTATACTCAGCTTTTCGAATCCGAGTATGAGGATAAAGACTTATCTGCATTGGGCTCGGAGTACTACTACCGCTATGCGCAGAGTTTGCGCGCGGTTGAAAACTACGACAAGGCTGACCAGGTAATGCAGGAGTTCTCTAAAATGGAAGTGGATGATGCTAGATCGCAACTCTACTCAGCCAACAAAGCCTATAGAGAACGCATAGCTGAGATGCCAGAGCGATACCAGTTGAAGAACTTGGATATAAACTCGGAGTATTCCGATTATGGAGCGGCGCTTTTAGACAACAAACTTGTGTTTACATCCGCTAGAGAAACTCAAGATACAAGAGAGAGTAAAAGACATCAATGGACCAACGAGAGTTACACAAGTTTGTATGCAAGTGAGATCAATCCCGATGGTAGCTTCTCAGAGCCAGTGAAGTTATCCAAAGTGTTGGACTCAAAGGTAAACGACGCTACAGCGGTGTTTACTCAAGATGGAAAGACGATGTACTTTACGCGCAACAATTCAAAGAAAAGCGGAAAGAAAAAGAGAAATAAACAAGACGATACGCTATTGAAGATTTACAAAGCGAGTCTAAACGATCAGGGAGAGTGGGATAATGTAGTGGAGTTGCCTTTCAACTCGGATGACTTTAACACCGCTCACCCAGCACTTACTCCAGATGAGAAGTGGTTGTACTTCTCCTCGGATAGAGAAGGTACAAAAGGCGCTTCGGATATCTTTCGAGTGAGTATCTCAAGTCAAGCAGAGTATGGAGAGGTTCAAAACATAGGAGAAGGAGTAAATACTCCAGGTAGAGAGACTTTTCCGTTTATATCTTCGGACAACCTGCTTTTCTTTAGCTCGGATGGACATCCAGGCCTTGGGGGATTAGATGTGTTTGTAGCTAGAATCTACTCCGATGGAACTGTATCAGAGGTAACCAATCTTGGTATGCCGATAAACAGTAGTTTAGACGACTTTGGCTTTTACCTAAACACAAACTCTGGTAAGGGATTTGTGAGCTCGAATCGCCAAGGAGGCAAGGGGTCTGATGATATTTACTTTGTCAGCGAGAAAGCTTGTCAACAGCAAATAGAGGGAACAGTCTATGATATTAAAACAGAAAAGGTACTCTCTAATGCAATGGTTATAATCTCCGATGCCATGTATCAACAAGTAGATACGCTATATACAGATGAGAAGGGATACTATCTCTCAGAGCTTAAGTCGTGTGGTAAGAAATACCGCCTTCAAGCCTCAAAACAAGAGTATAGTACAGTGGAACTTGTTTTAAACGCAGACCGCACCTTTGGCAAGCGAACAGTTAATGTGGGTCTTGACAAGGCAACAGAAGAAGTAACGGTTAATGATGACTTGTTTAAGAAGTTGAAATTACAGCCAATTTACTTTGACTTTGACAAGTCAAATATTCGCCCAGATGCAGCTATAGAGCTAATCAAGGTGGTAGAGGTAATGAAACTGTATCCAAATATGAAAGTAGATGTTCGTTCTCATACAGATAGTAGAGGAAACGATAACTACAATATGAGCTTGTCGGATCGCCGAGCAAAATCAACTGTGAAGTGGATGATCGAGCAAGGAATCGACAAGAGTAGATTAACTGGCAAAGGATATGGAGAGAGTCAGTTGATAAATAAATGTAGCAACGGAGTACCGTGCTCGATTGAGGAACACCAACTCAATAGAAGAAGTGAATTTATTGTAATAGAATTATAATAGAAACAAGTGTGCTGTGCACAAACAACAAAACAATTTTTTTTCGACCATCCTGCTGTAGGATACAAAACTAACAGCACTTAGCCTTGAAAAGCCTTCCCATTTGGGAGGGCTTTTCTTATATAATGTTTCTAGTTGTATGAGTGTAATTATTATCTGTTTTGCAGAAGTATTACATTGACTGATGATACTAGTTTGTTGTTATGAATTTTATCAAGTGAATTCGCTTTATATCTTTAAAAAGTAAAGAGAGGTTTATATTTAAGTTATTGTATATATATTTTAGGAGCTATTTAATGTAACTTACTTAATATTAAATAAAATTACTGCATAAAATAATTTTGGCATGATTAATGTAGAAGAGGACATGCAACAAAAACAAAACAATAGATTAACTATAGCGTAAACAAATGACTTTACAAGTAGTTAGAAACTATACAAAAGTGCTTTGCACAAACAACAAACCCAAATTCTCTTAAACTCATAAAGGCTATCTGTTTACAGATAGCCTTTATTTTTTTACTCACTTAAGAAT
>NZ_WSPP01000364.1:0-858 GCF_009767705.1 Myroides sp. LoEW2-1
CATAAAAAAAGGCTTAAAAAAAGTTAATTATTACATAATAAGTAAAAAATACAATATTGAAAATGAAAAAACACCACAAAAAAAGCCATAGGTTAATTCCTATGGCTTTTTGTACTTTATATAATACGCTATTTACTTACTCAAATCTCCTAATTGAGCCTCTACTTCTTTTACTAACAGCATTGGATCTATTCCAATTGTCAGTCCTTTTCGACCGCCACTGACATATACTTTCTCTAAGTCCTTTACCTGCTCATCTACAAATGTGGCATAATTTTTTTTCATCCCAATAGGAGAACACCCTCCTCTAATGTATCCCGTAATGTTCAATATATCTTTTACTGCAACTAATTCAATCTTCTTCTCTCCACAGAGTGCAGCAGCTTTCTTTAAATCTAACTCAGCTTCAATCGGCACGACAAACACATAAAAAGTATTTCCCTTACCACTCGCTACTAAAGTTTTATATGACTCATGAGGAGAGAGACCTAATTTTTCGCATACAGAGATACCATCTATCAAGCCATCTGAAACATCGTATTCGCAAACATCATAATGTATCTTCTTACTGTCTAATATCCGAAGCGCATTTGTCTTTTGTCCTTTTACTTCTTTTTTACTCATAATAATACTTTGGTTACAAAACTACAATAAAGTAGTTTTATAACCAGTTTGTCTTAAACAGAACATGAAATCATCTTCATTGTCACACACACAATATACTCGCAGTGTTGAACCTACAGACTTTTTAAAAAATGGCTTAAAACTCTTTGGCAAACTGCTGTAAAACTGCTCTAAGTTACTAATAGTATATTTTGGATCTATATCTACTGTAACCAAAACAACAAACTCATTTGT
>NZ_WSPP01000365.1:0-800 GCF_009767705.1 Myroides sp. LoEW2-1
GATTAGTTATGTAGAAAATAACAAAATATTACTATCTAATAATTATAATATTATTCAACAAACTATAAATTATTGCAGACCTACATTCGAATTGATTTCTGATGATGTAAAGGAAACAGAATTAAAACACATAAAGTATAATCCGTTTTACAGAGAATATAAGGATGCTTTGCAAATAGGAAATCATATTTTAAAACGCTTTGCCTACAACATAACTCAAACATCAGAACAAAGAGTAAAAACTCCACCTTTTTGGATTGATATGCCTAGATTGTTTGAATTATATGTGTTTAGTAAAATGGTGGAGCATAATCCTTTATCAAAAAAAGAAATACACTATCAATTTTCTACCTACGGGAACTCTTTAGATATTTTGGTTTCTGAATCGGAAAACCAAATGGTGATTGATGCTAAATACAAATTACATTACAACAATAGTCACTTACATAACGATATCAGACAGGTTGCAGGTTATGCTCGCTTAAATAAAGTAAGACAAAAATTAAAAATAAAGGATGATAGAAATATAGATTGTCTTATAATTTATCCAGATATGGAAAATGGTGAAATTGATCTATCATTAGAAAATATTAACCACAAAAAACAAGAAATAAAGGCTTATCACAAAGTTTATAAACTTGGGGTGAAATTACCTTGGATAAAAGATTAGAAAAAAAATAAAAATTGATATTTTGAAATATTGGACAAAAAGCGATAAAAAAGCACTGCATCTATTTGCATTAGTTTTAATTATTTGGTTTTTGTTTGAAAAAAAAATAATTGAGTCACTAGAAATTAAT
>NZ_WSPP01000048.1:0-11399 GCF_009767705.1 Myroides sp. LoEW2-1
TGAATTCTTGATGATAACGTTGTTTTACTTTTTTCTCTTTTATTGACTTTTCCATCTCTTATTGGTATTTAAAACTGTACAGTTTTTTCAGGACGGGTCAGTACTTCTGAAGGTCAAGTTAGTTGTCGCTTCTCACATAAACGGAGGTGTTTTTAGAGCGAATAGTTAAGGGGGACGTTGGTTTAGAAAATTGGGGTAAAATGAAGTTGTTTTTTGCGTTTGGAGCATTTGAGAACTCCCCAAATGCTGATCTTAGAAGTATATATACTTATTATATGTGAATCCAGAGAGGTTAAAACTTAATTTACAGCAAAGAAGTATTGTTTTTTTAGAATTAATTATAACGTTATGTTTTATTATTATTTCTACTATATGTTAAATTAATAGTAATTATAGTTATGTGTTGTTGGTTTTATTTGAATAAAATTTATTTTATTTTTTACTAATGTTAAAATAAGGCTTAAAAATTTGTAAAATTATAATATCTATCTATATTTGAAATTAGACGAATTGTAAACAATATTAGATTATGGTTAAAAAGTTTATATCATTATCCCTGTTATCTTTAATATCTTATTCAGCATTTGCTGGAGGTTATAGAGTAGCAATGCAAGGTAACAAACAGCTTGCGATGGGACATACAGGAGTAGCTGTGGTAAACGGTGCAGAGTCAGTGTTTTTTAACCCTGCTGCAACAGTTTACTTAAAAGATAAATGGAATTTTTCGGCTGGAATGAATGTATTGGTAGCAGATACAAAATTCCAAAATGAAACATACGGTTGGGAGAATGAAACTCGAAATGTAGGAACTCCTATCTATGCTTATGGTACTTATAAGGCTACTGATTGGTTAACAGTAGGATTGGCAATCTATTCGCCTTATGGAAGTGCAGTTGATTGGGATAGAGATTGGCAAGGAGCTCATTTGGTAAACAATATTGATTTAAAGGCTTTTTACTTTCAACCTACTGTAGCAATTAAAGTAAGTGATCGCTTTAGTTTTGGAGGGGGACCTATCTTTGTAAATGGAGGGGTAACTTTCAATAAGAATATCTCGAGAAGTATGGTTGACGAGCATGGCAACAAAACGGATGTAACTATTGAAGCTAAGAATGTTACAGCTTGGGGATGGACTGCAGGATATATGTTCAACTTTGACGACCATTTAAGAGTGGGGATGAACTACCGCTCAAAAATCATTATGAAAGAGAGCGATGGTAAAGCTAAGTTCTACGATGTACCTGGATTTGGTGAAGGTATGTTCCAAAATGGAAGAATTAAAGCGCAAATGCCATTACCAGCAGAGTTTAGTGTTGGGGTATCTTATGAGTGGAATAAGTGGTTGTTTGCATTTGATTACAACCGTACATTCTGGAAAATTTACGATGCATTAGTAATTGATTTCGTAAATAGCCCATTGGGAACATCAGTTAACCCTCGTAATTATAAGGATTCAAGTACATACCGTTTAGGAGCACAGTATACTGTAAATGATCAGTTGTCTTTAAGAGCAGGATGGTACTACGATGAAAGCCCTGTTCAAGATGGATACTTTGCACCAGAAACACCGCGTAACGATTCACGTGCATATACTGGAGGTTTAACTTATAAGTTTAAAAATGGTTTAGGAATAGACTTAGTGTTTAGTTATTTACACTTTAGTGATACTAATAATTCTTATGACTATTTCCAAGAAGATGGACAAAATGTTTCGTTTGGAGGAACATATAGAAGTGCTGTGACAAGTGGAGGTATCGGTGTAAGCTATAGTTTTTAACTTTAAAAGAAGACAATCATGAAAAAAAGATATTTATTAGTGTTGCCAGCTTTAGCTTTATTAGCGAGTTGTAAACCAGAGATTAGCGATAAAATAGATTCAGGTACATACTATCCAGGTAATGCAGATTTCTCTACTTATGTAGCAGTTGGGAATTCATTGACTGCTGGTTTTATGGATGGTACGGTTTACCGTTCAGGACAGGCCAATTCGTTTCCTTCTATTTTAGCGAAACAGTTTGAAGTTGTTGGAGGAGGGCAGTTTACACAACCTTCTTTTGACAAAGACATTAACGATGTAGGAGGCTTGTTATTTGGAGGTGCGGTTAACCCTGGGTTTAAGACCAAGATGATCATTAATATGTCTACAGGAGGACCTGAAAACATTAAAGGACAATCGACTTTAGAGGCAACAGAACAACAGAAGAAAGCATATCACAATGCAGGTGTTCCGGGAGCTAAAACATTCCACTTACTTGCTGCAGGGTATGGTAATCCAGCTAATTTAGCTTTAGGAAAAGCAAATCCTTATTTTGTTAGAACAGCAACATCAGAAAATGTTACTGTATTGGAAGATGCACTGTCTTTAAGTCCTACATTCTTTAGTAATTGGATTGGAGCAAATGACGTACTTTCATATGCAACTTCGGGAGGTGAAGGAGTGGATCAGAATGAGAAAGGTGGTTTAAATCCTGGTGATTATGGAGCAAATGATATTACACATGTGGGTGTGTTCCAAGATGTGTATAGTAAAATTACCAATGCTCTTACAGCTAATGGAGCAAAAGGGGTGGTAGCTACTATTCCAGATGTAACAGCGATACCTTATTTCACTACAGTTCCTTATAATCCTTTAACACCTGAGTTAATTGGAGTTGATAAAATAGATCAATTGAATGGTCTAATAGGCATGTTGAAACAAATACTGGCAAAAGGAGAACAAGGAGATAGATTACAGATGATTTCAAAAGAAGCGGCTAATCCATTGTTGATTCAAGATAAAAGCTTAGCTGATATGTCCGCTTTGTTAGAAATGGGAATTAAACAAGCAGTAGATGCAGGACTTTTTCCTATCAAATTAGAACCGGCTCAGATTAAGTTAATAGCTGTTTCTTTTGGTCAAGCAAGACACGCTACGGCTAAAGATTTAATGTTGTTGACAAGTAAAGCAGAGATTGGAGCTTCATTAGCTCAATCTACTGGAAACGCAACAATTGATGCGATGTTGAAAAAAGGGGTTACTTTCCCAATTGGAGATGAGTTCGTGTTAAATTCTGTTGAACAAGAAAAAGTGAAAAACGCTACCACACAGTTTAACTTAATTATTAAGCAAATTGCAGCAGAGAAGGGATTAGCTGTGGCGGATATGAACGATATATTGAATAAAGCAGTATCGGGATTGAGGGTAGAAGATGGCCAAATCTACACGGCAGATTACTTTAAAGGTATGGGGAATTTGAATACGGTGATGTTTTCACTTGACGGTGTCCACTTAAATCAAAGAGGATATGCTTTCATAGCAGCCGAAATTTTGAGAGTGATTAATAGACATTACGATGCAAAGATTCCTTTGGTGAATCCTGCAGTTTATCCTGGACCTACTTTATTGCCTAATAATTAATAATTTATTAATTTTACAAGAAAAAAGGTATGAATTTTATCATTAGATTATTAATTACGACGGCTTTAGTCATGTTTTTATGTTGGTTATTACCAGGAGTAAGTGTTGATGGATGGACAACTGCCCTATGGGTAGCTGTTGCAATGGGGTTGTTAAATGCATTTTTAAAACCCATATTAGTTTTCATGACACTGCCAGCAACGATTGTGACACTGGGATTATTCCTACTTGTGATCAATGCAGTAATAATTCAATTAACAGCATACTTTGTCAAGGAATTTACTGTTGACAATTTTTGGTACGCCTTATTATTTAGTATCGTGTTGACATTTTGCCAATCCATAGTTAATGGTAAACAGCAAGATGATCGCCTACAAAGGCAGTAAAAAAATTATTGATTGAAATACAATTACTTAAAAACTTGGATGGGTTGTAAAAATAATTTATTTTTGCAACCCAAATTTATTATGTAAATACATCAAAAAATGAATATTACAAGAAATAATGTAGATGCTCTTAATGCAATCGTAACTATTGAGCTTGCAAAAGAAGATTATCAAGGTAATGTAGATAAGGTTTTATCTAACTACAAAAAGAACGCTAGTATTCCTGGATTTAGAAAAGGAGCAGTGCCAATGAGTTTAATCGTTAAACAATACGGTAAAGCGGTAATGTTTGAAGAAGTAAACAAAATTTTGCAAGACAAATTGAATAATTATCTTGTAGAAGAGAAAATCGATATTTTAGGAAACCCACTTCCAGTGGCAGATGAAACTTTTGACTGGGATGCAGATGTATTAAAATTTGATTTTGAATTAGGATTAACTCCTGAATTCACTGTAGATTTAGAAGGAAAAAACAAAATTAATAAATTCAAAGTTGTTGCTGATGACGCTATGTTAGATGAGCAAGTTGAATATATTCAAAAACAATACGGTAAACTAATTTCTAAAGAGACAGTAGAGGAAACTTCAGAAATGGTTGGTACTTTCACAAATGAGGAGGAGGGAATCAACAATGAAGTTAAGATTGCAGTTTCTGCTTTTAGAACTAAAACAAACCAAAAGAAATTCTTAAACAAGAAAGTAGGTGACCAAGTAACTGTTAGTACAAAAGGATTGTTCGATGACGATCACAAACTTATGGAGTACTTAGCAGTTGACCACGATAAAGTTCACGGTTTAGAAGTAGATGTTGTATTTACAATTAAAGAAATCAACGAAACTGAATTAGCTGAATTAAATCAAGAATTATTTGATAAATTATTCGGTGAAGGAGTTGTAACTTCAGTTGAGCAATTGAAAGAAAAAATCAAAGAAGATGCTGAGAAACAATTTGCAGGACAAGCTGACCAAAAGTTTGTAAATGATGTTTATGAGCACTTATTAGAAAGTACTTCATTTGATTTACCAGCAGCGTTTTTAACTAAGTGGTTACAATCAGCTGGTGAAACTCCAATGACTGCAGAACAAGCAGCTGAGGAGTATGCTAAATCTGAAAAAGGTTTACGTTACCAATTGATCGAAGGAAAAGTGATGTCACAATATGATTTACAATTAGACTTCGAAGAAATTAAAGCTTTCACTGTTAAGTTAATCAAAGATCAGTTAGCTCAATTTGGACAAGCTGAACCAGATGATAAAACAGTTGAAGATATCGTAGCAAGAGTTATGTCTAACCAAGAAGAAGTAAGACGTATTTCTGAGCAAGTAATGAACGATAAAATGTTAGCATTGTTTACTGAAAAAGTAAATGCTAAAGAAAAAGAAGTTTCTTATAAAGATTTCGTAAAGGAAATGTACGGAGAATAATTTCCGAAAAAAAATAAGTATATTTGAGCGTCTTTCCGAAAGGAGAGACGCTTATTTTTTAATACTAAAAAAGTAAATAAAAATGGATTACGGAAAAGAGTTTCAAAAGTATGCAACTAAGCATCACGGTATAAATAGTATGTACTATGACAAAATCGTTAGTAGTATGACTCCATACATTATTGAAGAGCGTCAAATGAATGTAGCTTCAATGGATGTATTCTCTCGTTTAATGATGGATAGAGTTATCTTTTTAGGTACAGCTATTGACGATTATGTAGCAAATATTATTCAAGCGCAATTATTGTTCTTGGAGAGTGTGGATAACGAGAAAGATATTAGTATTTATGTAAACTCTCCTGGAGGAGGAGTGTATGCAGGTTTAGGTATCTATGATACTATGCAATTCATTAAACCAGATGTAGCAACTATCTGTACAGGAATGGCTGCATCAATGGGAGCAGTATTGTTATGTGCTGGAGCTGCAGGTAAGCGTTCTGCTTTACCACATTCTCGTGTGATGATTCACCAACCATTAGGTGGAGCTCAAGGTCAGGCATCTGATATCGAGATTACAGCAAGAGAGATTATGAAGTTAAAAGATGAACTGTATCAAATCATTTCAAAACATTCTGGACAGTCTATGGAGAAAGTTCACCACGATAGTGATAGAGACTATTGGATGATCGCTCAAGAGGCAAAAGAGTATGGAATGATTGATGAGGTATTAATTAGAGAATAAATTATATATGGCGAAAGAAGAAATGAGATGTTCTTTCTGTGGGCGCCCTGAGTCAGAAACGAATATTCTTATTGCTGGTATAGATGCTCATATCTGTGATAGATGTGTTGAGCAGGCATTCGGAATTGTTGAGGAGGATGGAGAAGCGAAGGAGCTGGAAAGTTTAGCTAAAGATTTATTACTAAAAAAACCAAAAGAGATTCGAGCTTTTTTAGATGAATATGTGATTGGACAAGATCAAACTAAAAAAGTAATGTCCGTTGCAGTCTATAATCACTATAAACGCCTTTTGCAAGAAGCGAATAGTGAAGAAGGTGATGTTGAAATCGAGAAGAGTAATGTCTTAATGGTAGGGCAAACAGGTACTGGTAAAACGTTAGTAGCAAAAACAATCGCTCGTATGTTGAATGTTCCTTTGGCTATTGTGGATGCAACAGTTCTAACTGAGGCAGGATACGTAGGAGAGGATGTAGAAGGTATCTTGACTAAGTTGTTGCAGGCAGCAGATTATGATGTTGATCGTGCTGAAAGAGGGATTATTTTTATTGATGAGATCGATAAGATTGCTCGTAAGAGTGATAACCCTTCTATTACACGTGATGTATCAGGAGAGGGAGTGCAACAAGCTTTGCTTAAACTCTTAGAGGGAAGTGTTGTGAATGTTCCGCCAGAAGGTGGTCGTAAACACCCTAACCAAAAGTTTATTGAAGTTAATACAAAGAATATTCTGTTTGTTGCTGGTGGTGCTTTTGACGGTATTGAACGCATTATTTCTAAACGTTTAAATTTCCAAGCTGTTGGATATAACGCTACGAAAGAGAATGAAAAGGTAGATAAGACAAACCTAATGCAATACATAGTACCAAAAGATATTAAAGATTACGGTTTGATTCCGGAGATTATCGGACGATTACCTGTATTGACTTATATGGATCCTTTGGATAGAGAAACTTTGAGATCAATCTTGACTGAACCTAAGAATGCACTGATAAAGCAATATGAGAAGTTGTTTGAAATGGATCATATTAAATTTACTATTTCAGAGGATGCCTTGGATTACATTGTGGATAAAGCATTGGAATATAAATTAGGGGCTCGTGGTCTTAGGTCTTTATGTGAAGCTATTTTGACAGATGCTATGTATGAATTGCCAAGTCAGGATCACGTTGAAGAACTACATGTTGATCGAGAGTATACTGAACAAGCATTAAATAAGAATTTACTACAGAAACTTCAAGCTTCTGTATAAGGATAAAATGTAAAAAGCGATAGATTAATCTATCGCTTTTTTGGTAATATAATATTAGTTAGGATTCAAAAACTTGTTTTGAAGTTTTTTAAATTGATTCTTGTGGTAATCGCCATTCTCTGTTTGAAGGAATAAGTGATTTAACCTTTGCTCTATTTCAGCATTTTTCAACATGAATGAAGAATACTTCTTAAGGCTTGTTCTATCGCCATTCAGAGCTTTTTTGTACACTTTGACGTAGTTGTGTATGTTGTTCTCGTATTCTGATAGAAGTAGGCTTATTTCTTGATCAGCTGTTGTTCTTTGCTGTTTTTTTTCATCGATAAAATTCCAAGTTATTTTGACACACAGCATACTAAAGATTAGAATTAAACATACAATAACAACTTGTCTCAATTTGAACATATTATAAATAAAGCTATTTGTTTTCAATGCTAAATTATGACAACTCAAATTAACTATGGTACGGAAAACCATAATTGGGATGTTTTTTTCTTGTTAAATTAGAATTAAATGAGCCCTAAGTCTTTTGCAATACTGACAAGGTGTATTGTGTTTTTCGCCTCAAAAGAGAGTTTTAATTTTCCAATTCTCTTTTCTATACTACTTGTACTACTGATCGTTTTTGATTTGGATTTAAAAACTGCACTGATTTCTTGCTGTGTATAGCCCTTGGATAGTAAACTGATAATCTCCAGATCTTCGTCAGAAAGTATCAAAGCAGTTGAAGTAGTAGTTATGTCCTCTATATCAGGTGATAGATAACAGTTTGGGGTTGATTGTATGTGTTCAATAGCGTGATGGAGTTCATTGATACTGTTGCGACCTTTGCTAATATAAGCGTCAATCTTTAACTTTTCTATTAAAGTGTTTATCTCTATGTATCTGTTCTCTATTGAATAAACTATTATTTTGGTATCAGGATAATTGGCCTTGATTACCTCAATTAAGTCAATACCTCCTTCTAATTTTTGTTCGCGATAATCTTGTTCAAAGGACAAGTCAGTAATGATCAAATCAAAGGGAGATGAATTTAAGTGCGCATTTTGAATTTTCAACCAAGCGTCATCACAATATTTGGTATTGTATATTTCGGCACTGTACTTCTCAGAAAGTGCTGTAACAATACCTACATTTATACTGTCATAATCTTCTACTACTAATATCTTTTTAAACATATCTATAGGGTATGTAGATTGAAAGTTTTGTGCCAATCTCATTTTCTCTGTCAAAAATAATATATCCTTTTATATTTTCTATACGGGATTCCATATTGGAAATTCCATTCTTCTTTTTAATATCTTCGTAGATAAGTCCTATGCCGTTATCTTTATAGTATATTGAGATTCCATTTGCTTCTTTTGTAAACTTGAATACAACAAGTGTAGCCATGCTGTGTTTTGTCATATTGACAAGAAGTTCCTGTAAGATTCTGTAAATGGTGATTTTTTGAATTTTTACCAGCATACTGAAGTCAATATTGTCTATTCCTGTGATGATGATTTTAGTCTTTTCACTTGTGTATTCATTGAATAAGTTTGTCAGCGTTTGAGTGAAGTTGACTTCGGTATCGATAGAGTTCAATTGAGTAGCTATGTTTCTCGACTTTTTGTAAATCGCGTCTAAATCTTTAATTAGGTGTTCTTTTTTTTCAGGGTCTTGTAGATTAAAGTTTTGTGTGTAAATCAACGTGTTGAAAATATCATTAGCTAATTCATCGTGGATTTTTTTGGCAATCCTACTCTCTGTTTTATAAACTTGTTTACCTTTTTCTACAATGTGTTTCTTTTTTATTTTAGAATAGACAATGGTTACAACAAGGAGGATTAGCAAGAGTACGCAGACAAGTACTAATACTGTATTGTGTTGCTTGGTTATGGTTGTGTCTTTAACTTGTAAATTGTATTTCAGCTTGCTGTTTTCTTTGGCGTGTTTGTCGTAGTCGTATCTAATTTTTGCAAATTGATTTTTCGATAACTGTGTTTCAACGTGAAATTGATTAGAGAGTGCGATATAATCGGTTATACTTTTTTTGTATAAAGGGTGATTTATAGCGCTATTGTTTATGAGGATCTCGAGAATAGTTAGTTTTTCTTTCTTGCTACTTATGTCTTCTATATGTTCGTAAGCCATTTTAGCGTAGTTTAATGCGTTATTGGCATCTTTGTCGCTGTAGTATTCACTCAAAGCGATATAACTACTTACAAGTTCGTATTTGTCATTTTCTTTTTCTCTTAGTTTAAGCGCGTAGGACAATTCATCTCTACCACTTGCTTTGTCAATTCTGTACTTTGCCTTCCCTAAGTTATTGTATATTTTGGCTAAATCAGTAGGGTTAATACTGTCTTTGTACTCCTGTAAAACTTGGGAAAGGATTTCTTCAGCTTCTTTATATTGTTTATTCTCGATGAGTAAATAGCCTATATTGTTTTTGGTGATGATCTGATGTTCTTTATCATTACTTATCGCAAGTGATTTTTTTGCATATTCAATGGCATTTTCAAAATCAAGGAGTTCCGTATAACTCAAAGACAGAACTAAATTGGAGTATATCTGTAGGCTTGTGTCATCTTCTTTGATATAGTAAAGTTCCTTTGCAATGGTTTCTTGTGCGCTATTAGCATCTCCAATTGTTAGATAGATAGTGGCAATCTTGAGATTGTTGTAAGTAATCATTTCATGATCATTTATCTCCCTGAGTTCTTGATTGGATAGAAGATATAACTCAAATGCTTTTTCCAAGGCACCCAAATCAAAGAGACTGTCAGCTTGTGCTGTATATTGTCGGCCTAAGAGATTAGATTCTTCCAGATTTGGATTGTCTTTTTTCGAGCAACTAAGGCATAATGCTATACACAATATAGCATATAAGAGTAAATTCGAAGATGAAAAGTAGCGCTTTAATTTCATTCTTCGAATTTACAGATAAATTAGCATTGATAAAAGCTCAAAACTAGTGTGACTTACAATGTCTATTTTGTAGGTCTTGTCGGTGGTTTAATCGGCGGTAATCCCCAATCTTTCTCGGGAGCTTCTTCCGTATCGATATCGGTTCCAATTGATTTTGGTCTTGTTGGTGGTTTAATCGGCGGTAATCCCCAATCTTTCTCAGGAGCTTCGTCTGTATCGATATCGGTTCCAATTGACTTAGGTCTTGTTGGTGGTTTAATCGGCGGTAATCCCCAATCTTTCTCAGGAGCTTCGTCTGTATCTATATCAATTCCCAAAGGTGATTTTTGACTTTGAGGAGGAAACCCGTAAGGCTCATCGGAATTTTCTGAGTTATTTTGTTTGTTTAGATTTTGTGTTGGAATACCTTCCTCTATTTCGCTTTTCTCGCAACTTACTAATGTTAGTAAGCTGAGGTTTAGCAGTATTAAAATTCGATATGTTTTGCGTACCATATTCTAATGTGTATTAAAGTGTTTTTATTAGTACTCTGAGAAATGAAGGGAAGTATGAGAAGGATAAATGAATAAGCCCTTTCTTATTTCATTTATGGTTTTCACATACTGCATTGCTCATGTTTCGCAACAAAGAACCCTTAGTAATACAGAAGTAGAGAAGTGTCATTCCAATTATTCCGATAATTCTAATAATTCCACATAAATGAAAGAGAATACTTCACAGGCTTATATTGAAGCAGTACAATTTTATATACAGACAAAGATTAAAGAAGGAAAGGAAGATTATTATCTTTCGCCATCTCCAAAGCGGATTAAAGAACTTTCAAAGAGAGTTTATAAGGGAAGTAATGTTAGATTAGATCAGAAAATTATAAGTACTTTCTTTGGTTTAGAAGAATCAAGATCAATAGATCGACAATTTGATAGTTTTGACTTATCCAAGTTGAAGCCAGTCCAGAACTTTATACTTGGAAAAACGAAAAGGCCTGGCATTGTCATTGTTGATTTAGTAGCTGTATTATATGAGTTTCCTATTAGACCATTACAGCAATTTCTAAATCAGGAGAGGGAAGGAATAGAATCTTTTGTGCTTTGTATACAAGAAAGAGACATGGAGGTGCTGAAGAATTTAGAATCTATGAGTCAATTACAAAAACTTAGGGATAATAGAGAAGGAAATGATCAGGCAAATGTAAGTACTTATATCAAACTACACTGGTTGGTCGTTTGTAGCTTAGTGATCATTTTTTTTTATTAGGGATACTCTGTGCTTATCTTTTAAGGTAAAAAAAAA
>NZ_WSPP01000366.1:0-810 GCF_009767705.1 Myroides sp. LoEW2-1
GTATCAAGAGCTAGAATTTTCTCTTGAAATAACTAAGGATAGAATTAAAGGATATGAGTCTTATATTTATCTATCAGAATCATTACATAATAATCTTAAAGAATTTAAATATGAAATTGAACTATTATACCATTGGGATATTTTACATGCAGTAATAATAAAAACAGATAAATACTTTATGAGTGCAGCAGCCTTTAAAAATATAAATCATAAAATGGGTAAACTTATTATAGATGAGAATGTATATTATATCTATAGTGTAAGTGATAAACTAAATTATAAAATTGTTTTATCTTTATTATGTTAGTAAAAGGCTTACAAATAGGTTAACACATCTAATTAAAACCACATAACTTATTAGTATATAAAAAGATATGGGGATTGTTCGAATCCCTCTTTCTCCGCGAAATTATAAGAAGCTACCAATTAGGTAGCTTTTTTTGCATATATAAGTTATTGTTATTCAATACTCTATATCTAAAGTAGAGTATTTTACTTATTTACTACTTATACAGCCTTATCTTCTTAATAGGTATACAAAAAGGTAGCATGTTTTTTCTAGAGGTAGCATATCTCATTTCACTAAAATTTACTGATACATATGAACAAAATACATAAACTAAATATTCTGTTTGTTATATCTAAACACAGAACTAATAAATTGGGTGTAGCCCCTCTAGCTTGTAGATTAACCTACAAAGACAAAAGGGATCAATCTCAAAAGTTGTGTTTAGGCATAAAGCTTAGTCAATCAGTATAAAAAGAAATCAATATCTCTTACACCTCTAAACTGAGCTCTGAATGCTTTAA
>NZ_WSPP01000367.1:0-774 GCF_009767705.1 Myroides sp. LoEW2-1
AAAATCATTTTTACAAACTCAATATAGTTTTCCACGGTTATTATTTATTATTACAAAGATCTGTAGTTTTTAATTCACACACAACTTTTGAGATTGATCCTACAAAAGTTGGATCAGGAGCAAAAGTTGGGAACTAAGTATAAATTTCAGACAATCTTTTAATTGAGCAAAGAGATCTAATTCTACTCCAAGAAGATCGTTGAGCAGTAGTATCCTTTATAACTCCATTTTCAACATGACCATATCAACTAATTGAACCCCATTTTCAACAATAGGCAAAGTATAATTTTCAATAAAAAAATTCTTTCGAACACCATACTTAACAAAGCCATTTCGCTCGTAAAAACGTATTTGTGCATCTCCACAATCTGCTGTCCCAACAATCAAAGTCTTTACATTGCTTTTTTTGACAATAGAGATAATTTCTTTAATAAGGATACTACCAACACCTTTTCCCTGTAAAGATTCGTCTACAGCAATATTTTTAAGCTCTACGACATTATCCGATTCTTTAAATAGACAAAAGACCGCATATACTTTACGTTCACGGGTCAAAATATAAACATCACAGTGAAATAAATATTTATCGATAGCTTCCTTTGTTTCATCTGCCAATAATAGCAACTCGTATGGATATTGATCACCCTCATCTAAAAGTGAAAGTTGAAAGGGCTGATCTTGGATATTCAATGTCTTTTGCATCATGTATAGTCTAATTTTATTTGTACCCGCAAAATAACTCAACTATTTCAATACATTACAAACTTTCTCACT
>NZ_WSPP01000368.1:0-458 GCF_009767705.1 Myroides sp. LoEW2-1
ATTTTATTTGTCGTGTCAAATAAAACTTGTCCTCCTTTATGAAGTAAAAGTAGTCTAAAAACTCTATACGCTTCATAGATTGCCTTTTTCCAATCATCAATAGTTCTAGATTCAACTTCAAATGGTGTTGTCATTTCTTTAATTAGAGAAAGCAAATCTAAATCAATATCATCAATGTTTTTGAAAAACTCTTTATTTTTAGCTCGACTGAAAATCATCAAAGAAATACATTCTTCTGTAATTGCAGCTCTAGCACCATCTTCAATTCTATCTATATTGAAATTACTTTTTCTTTTTCTTCTCATCATTGAGCGAGTACAAGGAGACCAATCTAACATAGCTGCAAAAGTAAAATGAAAAATATCATGGTAACGGTATCCGTCATGAGAATACGAATTGTCGTCGATGGTATCACCGATTTGAATATTGTCTATAGTAACTTTTACTTGAGGATAGAT
>NZ_WSPP01000369.1:0-10293 GCF_009767705.1 Myroides sp. LoEW2-1
AATTATAAGTCTAAAACTCGTTTTAATTGCAAGAACTTTTAATCTAAGAGAAAAGTAACGTTTTATATAATACAAAAGAGGGTGACCTTTTGGGACACCCTCCTTGAAAATTACATTATATAAAAAAACTAAAATTACATAGTTTTTATTAGCTCGTTGATTAATTGACGTGCAATAGGTTCTGCTGCTGCAACAGCTTTAAGTACGTCTTCGTGATGTGCTTCAACAATTCCTTCTTCGTTACCCATATCTGAGATAACAGAAATACCGAATACTTTCATATCCATGTGACGTGCAACGATAACTTCTGGTACAGTAGACATACCAACACAGTCAGCTCCTACAATTCGCACCATTTTGTACTCAGCTAACGTTTCAAATGTTGGGCCTTGTAGTCCGTAGTAAACTCCTTGTTTAATGTCGAAGTTCTTAGCTTTAGCTATTTCTTGTGCTTTCTTAATTAAAGTACCTGTATAGGCATCGTTCATGTTCACAAAGCGAGGTCCAAAGCGCTCGTCGTTGTGTCCTCTTAATGGATGGTCAGGGAAAGCATTGATGTGATCTGTAATGATCATAATGTCACCAACTTTAAATGACGGGTTCACACCTCCTGAAGCGTTTGATACAATAAGAGTTTCAACTCCCATATATTTCATCACTCTGATAGGAAATACTGTTTTAGCCATTTCGTATCCTTCGTAGTAATGGAAGCGCCCTTGCATAGCAACAACTTTTTTACCTCCAATGGTACCGAAGATTAAAGCCCCTTTGTGTCCTTTCACAGTAGATACTGGAAAGTTTGGAATTTCTGAATAAGGAATTTCATGCTCAATTTTAATATCAGCTGTTAAATTCCCTAACCCTGAACCTAAAACAATACCAATTTCAGGTTTGAAGTTTGTTTTCTCACTTAGATACTTAACTGTTTCTTGTACTTGTTCCCACATAGTCTAAAATAATTTTGTCAAACACTTCATGATTGTTAATGAAGGACGTTTGAATTGGTAAATAATACAATCTTTCAGAAGGGATTAAGTTTTGTAATCTAACATAATCCTTTTCTGTTGTTATAATGTTTTTGTTTCCTGCTTTCTGCAAAATTAGCTCTACGTCTGAAGGGGAAAAATGATGGTGATCGGGAAATGTTAAGCATTCTGTTTCTTCGTTCTTTAGGTGATCAAAAAAACTTTGTGGTTTAGCGATTCCTGCCACTAAAATATAGTCCTCATTTTTCAATAACTCAAGACTTACAGAACGTGATTTTGTATATGCAAGTTTACTGAATTCAATATACGTAAAAAAAGACAATTGTCCTGTTTTAAGATTTAATTTTTCAGTAATATTTCTTTGATTTTCTAAAGTTAAATTCTTTGGGCATTTTGTGACGATGACAATATTTGCTCTTTTGGCACCTGATCTTGATTCTCTTAAATTACCTGTCGGCAACATATAGTCTGAGTAGTAAGGTTCGTCATAGGTCGTCAGTAGGATATAAAACCCTGCTTTTGCGGCCAAATGTTGAAAGGCATCATCGAGGATGACAGCTTGCGTATCGGGTTTGTTTTTAAGGATACTGTGTATGCCATTCACTCTTTTTGCATCGACAGCAACATTGATATTGTCAAATTTGCTGTGATATTGAAATGGCTCATCGCCTATTTCTTCCATAGTCGTGTGGTCATTCGCGAGGATAAAGCCTTCGCTTTTTCTTTTATATCCTCTGCTTAATGTTGTAATTTGGTATTGATCTTTGAGTAGGCGAATAATGTACTCTACCATAGGAGTTTTACCTGTACCTCCCACACTGAGGTTTCCGACAGCTATAGTAGGGATGTCAAAAGAGGTTCTTTTGAATAAGCCAATGGTGTATAAGCAGTTGCGAATACTTGTAATTATCCCATATAAAATGGCAAAGGGAAAGAGTAAAAATCGTAATGTTTGCATAGTACGAAATTACCATTTTTTTATCTTTTGAGAAAATATATTACTTTAGTCCCTACATAGTAAATTGATAAAATGAAGATAAGAGAATTTATTCCATTAATGGAGGAGTTAGCACCGTTATCCTATGCTGAAGATTTTGACAATGTAGGTTTACTTGTCGGAAGTTATGAACAGGAAATTAGTGGTGTTTTGGTTTGTCATGACGCTTTAGAGGAAGTTGTTGACGAAGCTATTGAGAAACACTGCAATCTAATTGTTTGCTTTCACCCCATACTGTTTTCTGGTTTAAAGAAGATTACAGGAAAGAACTATGTTGAGCGCGCTGTGATTAAGGCCATTAAAAACGATATTGCCATATTTGCTATTCACACTGCTTTAGACAATCACCAGGAAGGTGTCAATAAGATTTTCTGTGATACTTTGGGAATCTCAAACCCTAAGATCTTAATTCCCAAGGCTAACTATATTCAGAAATTAGTTACTTATGTACCAGTTAAAGATGTTGAATCTGTGCGTGAATCGTTATTTAAAGCAGGTGCAGGAGCAATAGGCAACTATGACAACTGTAGTTTTATGTCTAAAGGACAAGGTACTTTTAAGGGAAATGAAAAGAGTAATCCCGTAATTGGTCAGCAGAATGTAGAAGAAAGAGTAGAGGAAGTCAAGCTTGAAGTTACTTTTGAAAAGCATCTACAGGCAAGTATTTTGAAAAGTTTGTTTGCCAGTCATCCTTATGAAGAAGTTGCCTATGAGGTATATCAGTTAGAGAACAAGTTGCAAAATGTCGGAATGGGGATGATAGGGGAGTTAGATGTAGCTATGGATGAAGTAGCGTTTCTTCAAATGGTTAAAGATAAAACGCAAACAGGAGGTATTCGCCACAGTGCTTTTCTCGGAAAACCGATTAAGCGAGTTGCGGTATTAGGAGGATCTGGAGCATTTGCGATTCAAAGTGCCTTAGCTCAAAAAGCGGATGCTTATATCACGGCAGATTTGAAATATCATGAATTTTATCAAGCTGAAAACCAGATAGTTTTGGCCGATATAGGACATTTCGAAAGTGAAAGATATATTAAAAATTATATTGTTGAGTATCTTAAGAAAAAAATGACTACTTTTGCAGTTATTTTATCAAATGTAAATACGAATCCAGTTAACTACTTATAAAGATGACAAACAAGAAAGAATTAACCGTTGAAGAGAAATTAAGAGCTTTATACGACTTGCAATTGATTGACTCAAGAATTGACGAAATTAGAAGTATGAGAGGAGAGTTACCTCTTGAAGTAGAAGATTTACAAGACGAGGTTGCTGGACTGAACAAACGCTTGGAAAAGTTACATTTAGACTTAAGCAATATCGAAACTGGTATCAAAGATAAAAAAGGTGCTATCGAAGAGTTTAAAGATGCTATCAAAAAGTATACTGAACAACAAAACCAAGTAAAGAACAACCGTGAATTCAATTCACTTGAAAAAGAGATTGAGTTTCAAAATCTTGAAATCGAACTTGCAGAAAAGCATATCAAAGAGATGAAGGCAAGTATCGAAAGCAAGAAAAACAATATCAATGATACTGAGACAAAACTTGCTTCGAGAAAAGAACACTTATCTCACAAAGAGGCTGAGTTAAAGAGCATCATGTCTGAGACTGAGCGAGAAGAGAAACTATTGTTAGAGAAATCTGAGGAGTTTAAAGCAAGTATTGAAGAGCGTCTTTTAACTGCGTATTCTCGTATTAGAAATGGTGTAAAGAACGGATTAGCTGTGGTGTCTATTGAACGTGGAGCTTCTGCTGGATCATATTTCACTATTCCTCCACAAACTCAAGTAGAAATTGCTGCTCGTAAGAAGATTATTACAGATGAGCACAGTGGACGTATTTTAGTTGATAGCGCTTTAGCTGAAGAAGAAAGAGAGAAAATCGATGCAATCATCGCAAAAATATAATTAAAATGAAAAGCCTCTTTTAAAGAGGCTTTTTTTATCTTGATAATGAAAAAGTGTATTGGTGCTTGTCTGAATCTTTTGTCCTACTTTAGTTTGCCTAAGGCTGTATCTATAGCTTTTAAGTTGTTCTCTACACCGAGAAAGGGAAGACTAAAAGCAAGAGAGTTGTCTGATTTCCTAAGTCAAGCAGAGCAATATGCGATTTCTATCGACGGACAGCAGATACATTGTTATAAGTGGAATGCTCATTTGGTTTCTAAGCCTCTTGTATTACTTATACACGGTTGGGAAAGCAATAGCAATAGATGGGAACAGCTTGTTGCTTTTTTAGGGCGAGAAAATTATCGATTTGTTGCTTTTGACGCTTTTGGTATGGGGTTGAGTAGTGGCAAGGTCTTTAATGTACCAGCTTATTCTAATTTGATTAGACAAATGCTCTTACACTTTGAACCAAGTAGAGTAGTGTCACATTCATTGGGATCTTTTGCTTTATTGAGTAGCTTAGCGGGACATTACTATTCTTTTTTGGAAAAGGTAGTTTTGTTAGGATGTCCAAATCGCTTTAAAGATGTTTTGGTGAATTACGGCGATATGATGAGTTATAACAGTAAGTTGAGAAATGGAATATACGATTATGCTCAAACTTTAATCGACGTGCCATTAGATGATTACGCTGCTGAGTATTATATTGAGAAGTTCAATCTTCCTGTCCTATTGATACACGATCGCCTTGATGATGTGGTGGTCTTAGAGGAATGTCATTTGTTTCACGAGAGAATCAAGGTTGCAAATAGCCATTTGGTTTTAACTGAAGGTTATGGACATTCTTTGCAAGATGCTAAAGTGTATCAGGCTATTGAGGATTTTATTCAATAGTTTTTTTATTTTTAAAAATTATAATTATTTATAATACCATATGGAAAATTCTGGTAAGACAAGATTAAATAAATATTTGTCAGAAGTTGGTTTTTGTTCTCGACGTGAGGCAGATCGCCTTATAGAAGAAGGGCGTATCACTGTTAATGGAGAAGTGCCAGAAATGGGACTAAAGGTGAGTGAACAAGATGAAATACGCGTGAATGGACGTCTGATACAAAACAATAACGAAACCCCTATTTACTTAGCATTTAATAAACCCATTGGCATTGAATGTACTACTAATCAAAAAGTAAGAGGCAATATCGTGGACTATATTAACTATCCTAAAAGGATTTTCCCTGTAGGAAGACTTGACAAAGACAGTGAAGGCTTGATTATCATGACTAATGATGGGGATATTGTCAATAAGATATTGCGTCAAAAGAACAACCATGAGAAGGAGTACTTAGTTACTGTTAATAGACCTATTACGGATCGTTTTTTACAGCGAATGGGGGCAGGAGTACCTATTTTAGACACAGTGACTAAACCGTGTAGAGTGGAACCTGTGAGTAAGTTTGTTTTCCGTATTTTTCTAACACAGGGGTTAAATCGTCAGATTCGACGTATGTGTGAGTATTTCGATTATGATGTGGTCGCTTTAAAGAGAATTCGAATCATTAATATTTCTTTAGATGTACCTGTCGGGAAGTACAGAGAAATCACCAAAAGTGAGTTAGATGAACTCAATCGTCTTATAGAACCTTCTATAAAAACGGAGGAGGCAAGCCTTGTTGAGCAACAAGAAAGTCAACAAAGTATTCGAAAGAGAATGCAAAATACCACTTCAAGAGAATCTTCACAAGAAAATAGACCCAGAAAGAACTTTGATCGCGAGAAGAATAATAGTAAAAATAAAGGTATTAAGCTCAAAAATGAGCGTTTAAGTAAGAGAAGAGAGAATTAATTTTAATTCTCTCTTTTTTTGTTTTAAAAAATAGATTGACATAATGCGAAATTAGTTTCTGCTGATATGTTAAAAATATATCTATTTTTTTAATAAATTATTATGTCTTTTTTTGTCTTTCATTTGGTCTTATTTAAAATCATTCTTTATAATTAGGCTATTTGTTTATAAACTCTCTATATTTGCTTTTAAATTTAATTAATCTAAATAAGTAAAACATAAAAGAGCATTAAACAAATGAAAAAAGCTTTACTACTAATGTTTTTGTTTATAATTGGAATTTCTCAAAATGTCCTTTCTCAGGATAGGCCAATTGTAATTACAGGAACAGTTAAAGACACTAAGGGAAATGTAGTTGACTACGCTACTGTTAGTTTAAAGGGGAGTCAAAGACATCACGATTTGACAAATGACAAAGGACAGTACAAACTCAAAATGGGAACTCCAGGGGAGTATACATTGGTAGTACAACACGTTAGTTATCAAACGCAGGAAGTAAAGATAAAGGCTACAGATGCTATAACCTATACACAAGATTTTACATTGTCTGAGAATACTTCTTATCTGGATAATGTTGTTTTAAATGTCAAGAAACCAATCGATAAAGTTCGCGAATCTGCTTATAACGTAATTGCAATTGATGCCAAACCGCTTTACAATTCATCTTTAGATGTGTCAGGTGCTTTGGATAGAGTATCAGGTGTAAAAGTTAGACGAGACGGTGCGGAAGGTTCTGATTATACGTTTTCAATGAATGGGTTTAGTGGACGTCACATCCGATTTTTTATTGATGGTGTACCTATGGAGGGGTTTGGAAGTGATTTTAAGATCAATAATATTCCTATCACGATGGTCGATCGTATTGAAGTATATAAAGGGGTAGTGCCCGTAGAGTTTGGTTCGGATGCCTTGGGTGGTGCGGTAAATATCATTACTAACAAGTCAAAGGAAACTAAGATTGATGCTTCTTTTACGACAGGGTCTTTTAATACCTACAAAAGTCACGTTAACGTAAGTAAAGTTTTTGACAATGGATTGACTTTTCAAGTAAATGCGTTTCAGAACTATTCTGATAATAACTATAAAGTATTAGTTCCTGTGGTCAATTTGAAAACAGGAGTTTACTCAAAAGAGAAACAATGGGTAAAGCGATTTAATGATCGTTTTCAAAATGCTACTGTAGTGGCTAAAGTAGGTGTTGTCGACAAACCTTATGCCGATCGATTACTTTTAGGATTTACTTATGGTGAAGGTAAAAAAGGCGTGCAGACTGGGACAATTATGGAAAAAGTTTTTGGTCAGAAAAAACGCCGTTCTGTTACAGTGATGCCTTCTTTGGAATACAGTAAGAAGAATCTGTTTGTTGAGGGATTAGATGTTAGTTTAACTTCAAATTACAATGCGGGATATAATCAGAATATCGATACAAGTGCTTACAAGTATAACTGGGCTGGCGATCGAATCAAAACTTTTAAGAAAGGTGAATCTGGTGGCGGAGCTTCAATGGTTAAGTTCTACGATCACAATGGTTCGACTTCGTTGAATGTGTCTTATAAGTTGAATGATAAACACGCTTTCAGTGCTAATAGCGTCTTGTATTACTTTAATAGAAAAACAGAAGATCCTCTTGCTGTAAAAGAAACGGAGGCTGAGAAAAATAGCGAATTGACACGCCGTAGTATGAAGAATATTTCAGCCTTGTCTTACCGTTATAACATATTAGATAATTTGAATGTTTCTATTTTTGGAAAACACTATCACATCAAACATACTTACCAAAGTGAGTCAACCAGTGTAGATCAAAGTGGTTACGGGATAGCTGCAACTTACTTGTGGAATGATTTTCAGGTGAAGTCTTCTTTTGAGAGAACCTTTAGATTGCCAACTGACTCTGAGCTTTTCGGTGATGGTGATTTAGTTTGGGGAAATACAAGTTTAAAACCAGAACAAGGAAAGAATGTTAACTTGAATCTTAGTTATTCATCAGTTATCGATAAAGTGCATTCTGTCTTTGGAGACGTTGGATTTGTGTATAGAAAAACGGAGGATTACATTCGAAAGAATCCTTATGGTTCTGGTTCAAGAGCCAATAGTGTGAATATTGGTGGTGTGGAGAGTATAGGGCTAAATTTAGAAGCGCGTTATATCTATGCCGATTTTATTCAAGTGGGAGGTAGCTTAACTACACAGAATATTCGCAGTAAACAAAAGTATACAATTGGTGGGTTTAATGTAAAGAACCCGTATTACAACGAGCGAATTCCAAATGAGCCTTACTTCTTTGGTTCAGTTGATGCCGGGATAATTTTTAAAGACCTTGGGAAGAAAAATAACAATCTAAATATCGGATATAATTTGCGTTATATCGATCATTATAGTTATGATTTTAAAGGCATAGGTATGAATCCTATCTGGATTCCTTCTCAAGTTATTCACGATTTAAATGCTTCATACAGTTTGATGAATAACAGCATTCACTTAAGTGTAGAGGCAAACAACTTGTTTGACAAATTGGCTTATGACAACTACAGCTTTCAAAAGCCAGGTCGCCATTTTATGTTTAAGATAAGATACTCATATTAAAATAATTACTAAATATAATAAACACTTTTAAAAATGAAAAAAAGATTATTCTCAGGAGCTTTGCTTGCTCTTGTATTTTCAGTATTTACATTTGTTTCGTGCTCAAGCGATGATAATTCAACTACTCAAGAACCATCTGAAGGTGGTGGAGAAGGAGATCCTAATAAAGAATTAGTAGAGCGTTATGTTATAGGTGCTTCTGCTTCAAGTACAAGTTTGCTATTAACAGTGCAAGATTTGAAAAAAGGAAGTATTTCTGTGAACGGAAATGGTGTGAATGCTTTGGGAACTACTGTTTATACCCACGGAGGTAATCGAGCTTATGTATTTGAGTATAGAAAAGGTGATCCTTCAGGTTCGCAAAGTTGGCTGTTAAACGATAAAGGACAGTTAACTATGAATACAAAATTAGATTTACCAACGCGTGAAGAGTTTATCGCAAGTATGGGTAAATATATGATTGCTACAACAGGAGGTGTGACACTTGATGGAGAAGATCCTAATAGTAATAAGGCACAAGCGTTTAACTTTATCGATGGTGCTACTGGAGAGGTAGCTTTCACATCTTATGTCAATGTACAAGAGATTGCTGAAAAAGGCGAGTATGCAAACTTTGCAGGATTAGAAACTATTGGTAATAATCGCTTTGTTATGGCCATTGAACCAATGAAGTTAAACAGTGAAAGTACTACTTCTGATCATAGAGATAGTGCATGGTTAGCTATTTTTAAATTCAATGAGAATGCTGAGAACGAAAATGATAAAGTAGTATTAGAAAAGGTAGTTAAGAGTGATAAGATGAGTTTTGCTGTTGCGCGTTACCGTTCAAGTCGTATTTCAACTATAGGAAAAGCAGGTGATGGAAATGTGTATTTATTCTCACCAAATGCTACTGATTCAAAAGGAGTTCCTTTTTCGTCTAAGCCAAGTGCCGTGATAAAATTTGATTCTAAAAAAGGTGATTTTGATCCAGGGTATTACTATGATTTAGAGGCAATTTCTGGAACGAAAGTGTATAAGGCTTTTGCTATAGGTGGTGAAAACTTCTTGTTGAATATGTTTGTAGAGCCATCAAATGCGAGTAATAGAGCTCCTGCTAATAAATTGGCTGTTTTCAATGTAATTACAGGTGATTTTAAATGGGTAGAAGGTCTGCCAGAAGCAGAGAATATTGCTGTAGCAGGTACTCCTTTTGTTGAAAACGAGGAAGTTTTTATCCCTGTTACTGCAGAGTCTAAGTCTAATGTGTATGTGTTAGATCCAAACACGGCAACAGTTACAAAAGGTCTTGAAATTAAAGATCTTGGAGATGGAAGTATTGGTACTATAGGGAAAATTAGCAATAAGTAATTGGAATTATAGTTTTTAGTTAGTTAGATGTTTTATAGTCAGAGAGGTCATATATTTTTTATATGACCTCTTTGCTTTTTAATTACTGTTGAGCTAAGCTGTCCTTAGTTTTGTTTTACAAAGTTTTTTTCTTGAGATGTAATCGGTTGCTCTTGTTTTACCTGTATGAAGTATCTGGCTGTCATCTATGAGTTCATATATACATATAGATAATTCCCATGTGAGTTTTGCTGGCGTAACTCATTGTAAAATAGTATAATAAATGAATTTCGTTTTCAAGTGATAGGTAAAATAAGAAGAAGCTGTAGTTTTAATGAAAAAAATCGTATTTGTGTTTCACTGCTATTGACCTGGTAGTATTAGTTTGTTTGAATAAGTAAGCTCTATTAATGATTTTGTATTTCAACCAAATGAAAGGTAAATACTATTGAAAATGCATTATTTTGTATTTGATTTGATATAATACAAAAAAAGCTCTAACAAATGTTAGAGCTTTCTTTTTTGTAGTCGGGGTGGCAGGATTCGAACCACTCCTCGTAAATATCTTTAAATCAATCTATTGTCTTTTTTGTAAAAAACCAACTCACCTAATAGCTCACCTTAGCAAATTAGGTTAAAATCAAATATAATGATTTTAAATGT
>NZ_WSPP01000370.1:0-735 GCF_009767705.1 Myroides sp. LoEW2-1
ACTTTATAGTTAGTAACGTTACATTTTTACATAACCCTATGTTTGAATGTTTTTTTATTTTTTTTCTTATGAATAACCTTACTACAGATACGGAATTAGTTGAAATGATTGTCCTAAGTAATGAAAAGGCATTTACCTTGTTGATTGAAAAATATTATCAATCACTATGTGTTTATGCCTATAAGCTTATTGGTAATGAAGAAGCTCAAGATTTAGTACAAAATGTATTTATGAAAATTTGGATTAAGAGACTAAAGCTCAATCCAGAGGCAAATATTAAGAACTTACTTTATAAGTCTGTTTTTAATGAGTTTGTAGATACTTATCGCAAGAATAAGAAGCTTGAGCCTTTAGAATACCAATGCTTGAAAGTAATCAATGCTTATGTGGAAACAAATTCTCAAGAAGACCTAGAACTTGCTATAAATTTAATGCAAAGGGAGATAGATAACTTACCTAACAAAAGTAAAGAAGTCTTTATTTTAAGTAAACGTCAAGGATTAACAAATCAAGAGATTGCAGATTATTTAAATATTTCTTTAAAAACTGTTGAAGCTCATATTTCAAAGTCATATAGTATTTTAAAGAAAAGATTAGGAGAGAATACCAATATACTTCTTTTCCTAGTTTTTGGTCGAGTTAATTAAATTTCGGTAAAAGAAAAGTTTTTCTTGACATATGTAAAAACTACAGCATGTTGTAATATTTAATATTACCTTACAAACCTTCTAATAG
>NZ_WSPP01000371.1:0-1819 GCF_009767705.1 Myroides sp. LoEW2-1
AGTCCTCTTTACTTTTATGTAAATTCACAAACAGATAATAGAATCTATATATATGAAAAAGATAAACTACAACATATCTACGAGACCGATAACATTATTAATTTACAAACTAACTTCAATAATCCCTATTCTGATAAAGCAAATGCCGTATTGTTTTCAATAGAAAATTATAATCTTCCTCCTAAAATACTAATACTACAAGGAAGGAAGATCAAAGAACTAATAAACTCACCGATAGATCCCGACTTATATTCTTGGAGAAAAAAAGTAGAATTTACATACTCGGACAAACATAAAGTAACCTTACATGGTTCCTTATTATATCCAAAGGATTACAATCCTAATAAAAAATACCCCATGATTGTAAATGTATATGATTTAACTTTTTCCAATAGTCTGAATTATTTTACTACCCCCTTACCAGTTGCATCACATTCAGGATTTAACCCAACACTCTTATCTGAAAAAGGTTACTTTGTTCTTCAAGCACAAACTTATGTAAGCGAAGAAGGTGCTACTATAAGTGCTATTGACTGTACTGTAAATGCCGTAGAAAAAGCATTAATTGTTGAGCATGCAATTGATAAGGAAAATCTTGGAATTATTGGCCACTCTTTCGGAGGGTATAAATCTGCAGCTATTATTACAGGAACAGATATATTTAAAGCAGCTATAGCAGGAGCAGGTTTATATGATATCTTAGGACAGTTTAATTTTGCATATAGTTATATGAGACTTATGCCTGATTGGTATCGCACTGAAAAAGTCCAATTAAATTTCAACCAAAAATATTCAGAAAACCCTGAAAAATATTATAAAAACTCTCCTCTACTAAACGCATATAAAATCAATACACCAATACTATTATGGACAGGATTAGAGGATATCAATGTACCGTGGAAAAATACACAAAAAATGTTTCTAGCTTTAAAACGTGAAAAAAAACCTGTCATAGCTCTATTTTATAATAAAATTGCACACAATCTTTCAAGACAGAAAAACGAAGCTAAAGCTAACATTGATTTAACCTACAGAATTATTGATTGGTTTGATTACCATTTAAAAAACAAAAAAGACATTCAATGGATTGAAAATGGGTTAAACTTAAATAAGTACTCAAAAAGTTATTTATAAAAACAATAGGGAAGCTTTACCAGCTTCCCTATATTACTTTAAATATTACATTTCTTTATAAAGTGGGATGTAATGTCCCGGAGCTAATTCTCCCCAAAGATTTCTTTGTATACCGTCAACGAAAGTTGTACACCTCTCATTAGAGATCAACTCTGTACAATCACTTTGTTCAACATTATCAATCAATTCATAGACATATTCTTCAGATTCATTTAAATATCTATAATAAATCTTTCCACTATATCCATTTTCAGCTTTTACTGTTTCAATTGATTCTACAACAGGACTCTCTTTTTTGGAATCTTTTTTTAATTCGCTAGCATTCACTGTGAATGCACCTACGCTCAGCATTGCAATAACAGCTAATCCTGTGAATAGGTTTTTAATATAATTTTTCATTTTTTCTGCTTTTTGATATTAAACTAAAAACACCTTGTCTTTAGCCATATTATATTTGAACAAAACACACTGCTTTGCTTTAGGTTAACTTAAAAACACAATCTAATAGTTAACTCTATTGGCCTATAGAATTAATCAGTAATAAGTCACTTTAAGTAGCTAATTTAAAGTGATAAACTAAATTGATTTACATAAAGTAGTATAAAAGGGTGTATTCTACTAAAACAAAGTTCTATAATGATCAAAGATAAATTTATCCCCTAAAATGACATTTTATCCCTTATTG
>NZ_WSPP01000372.1:0-3539 GCF_009767705.1 Myroides sp. LoEW2-1
GTTTGAAAGATGTGGAGAATGTCTTTTTTACATGTCTGTTTGCATCTGTCTTGTTGACTATTTGTAGTTCTTTACAGCGTAATGGTGTTTTTAGCTATGAACTAGAAGATTATTTGCGATATTCTTATTCCTTTATTTTATTTCATTTATTGTTCACAAGTGTAATGATGATTTTGGCTCGCTTATTTTATAGTCAGTTTTATCATACTTATATTTTAGAGGTAAGAAATCAGCGAAGAATACTTATTTACGGAGCTGGTGATTCTGGTATTATAACTGTACGAGCTTTGCAATCTGATACCAAGATGCGTACTGAAATAATTGGTTTTATAGATGATAGTAAAGGGAAGATAGGTACTAGAATTTCTGGTTATAAAGTTTATAGTCCTGGAGATATTACCAAAGAGTTTATTCTGAAGAATAAGATTGATGATATTGTAATTTCAATTCAGAATATTTCGCGTCAACGTTTAAATGAAATATCTGAATGGTTAGAAACCCTTCCAGTTAGTATAAAGATAATTCCCGCTGCAAGTGATTGGCTTGAGGGTAAATATACTAATAAGCATATCAAAGAACTTAAAATTGAAGATCTATTAGGCCGTAAAAGTATAGAATTACATAATCCTATTATAGCCCAGGAAATTGATAGAAAGGTTGTGTTGATTACTGGGGCTGCGGGATCTATTGGTAGTGAGATAGCAAGGCAAGTTGCTAACTTTAATTTTAAGACTTTAATTTTAGTTGATCATGCTGAATCTGCTTTGTACGATGTTCAACAAACAATGAAATCTTGTAGATGTGAGGATATTTATTATATTGTAGCTAATATTAGAGATGAAAAGTCAATGCAAAAGCTGTTTGAATTTTATAAGCCTAATATGGTTTATCATGCAGCAGCATATAAGCATGTGCCTTTGATGGAAGCACTTCCTTATGAAGCTATACATACAAATGTAAAAGGTACAAAAGTTATAGCTGATTTATCTGTTAAGTATAAGGTAGGCAAGTTTGTTATGGTTTCCACTGATAAAGCTGTGAATCCTACAAATGTAATGGGTGCTACAAAACGTGCGGCAGAGATTTATGTATCTACTTTGGCAGGTAATGGTATAACAAATTTTATAGTAACTCGTTTTGGAAATGTCTTAGGGTCTAATGGTTCTGTTATACCTTTGTTTAAGCGACAAATTGATCAAGGAGGACCTTTAACTGTTACTCATCAAGATATTACTCGTTATTTTATGACAATTCCTGAAGCTTGTCAATTAGTTTTAGAAGCTTCAGTGATGGGTAAAGGTGGTGAGATATTTGTATTTGATATGGGACAATCAATGAAGATATTTGATCTTGCAAAGCGTATGATTCGATTAAGTGGCTTAAGTTACCCGGATGACATTGATATAAAAATTACTGGTCTTCGTCCAGGTGAGAAGATTTTTGAAGAGCTTTTAGCAAATGACGAAAATACTGTTAAAACTCATCACGATAAAATAATGATTGCTAAAGTTCGTTCTCAAGATCTATATAAGGCCAAAGGTCAAATAGAAGAATTGTGTCAGATTATATGTGATTATAATAGTGAGCTAGAGGCTTATATTTTAGTTAAGCATTTAAAAGATATTGTTCCTGAGTTTAAGTCTCAAAACTCTATATACGAGAGTCTAGATAATATAGTTGAAGAAAGTTCAGTTGTTTAATTGAATTTTTATTTTGAGTGTAATAGTTAAAGGCTGTCTATAAGACAGCCTCTTTAAATTATTTTCCAAAATACTGATTCATTAATTGCTTTGTTCTGAGTTGTTTTGTTTTTTCGAATTTGTTTTTCGCTTTGTCATTCATCGCTTTATTTGATAGACCAAGTGATCTGTTTTTGTTTATATCGTGATCAACAAATTGTAGTTTACTGCTGTAAGATGCCGTGATTTTGTTTTCTCTGTCGTCAATAGCATCGATTGTTATGGTATATGTGTCATTGTTTTTAGAAACTTTTACTTTACCAGTTTTTAGAGGAGCGTATTGATTCATATCTCCATTAAGAACGTTGTAGTACCATGTTCCCCAGTCAAGTCCAGGTTCTGAACCACCACCTTTGCCTATAAAGCCAACTTCTTCTTCCCCGATAGTAAATTCGCCAGTCGGAATATCAGTTGTCATACTTACATCTGTGTACATCGTTAAGCGTAGGTAATCTCCTGACCCTTCTATTTGCCAGTAATTTTCCGGGTAAGTTTTAAGCTTGTTGTTGAATAGAAATATATTCCAACGGTTCAACTCTTTACCTGTAATTGGTGACTTTCCTTTGTACTCTAAGTATCCAAAGTCTAATTGTTCAACTTGTTTATCACTTTTCAATGTTGTAACTGTGAACTCATCGCCTTGTCTAACATTTCCACTGTATTTACCAATGTGACGAGTACCATCTTCTAACTCTACATTGAAGCGTACTTCTTGCTTGCCATTTTTATCTAATACTTTAATACTACCATCTATGATATACAGTTCCGCCTTTATATTCTCTGCCTTGTTATTAACTTGAAGAGTAGCAACATTGTAAATTTGTTCCCCTTCTTTAAGTTCTTCTAATTCCTTTTTAGAGATAACTTTGAATGTTCCCTTTTCAAATTCGCTTGAAGATTTGAAGGTCTTGTTAGGTATTTTTGCCTCCCATGCTTTACTTGCCATTTCGTCAAAGAATGTAATTGTAATAGCATGTCCATCACCTTCTAAATCACCATATTTATCTTTTTCTCCAAAAGAGAAGAAACTTAAATATTCTCCAATCCCTGGATTGTCAAACGGGTTATCTCCCCAGTACCAACCATTTTGAAAATCGTAATTTACTTGATATACTGGTTCAATATCAATATCAGAGTTGTACTTAATGGTATAAGTTTGTTTATTGTTGTCCACTAAGTAACCTTCAATCGAATAGCTCTGATCATTGTTTTTAATGTCTAATTCTCCACTAAGTATTGTTAGCTTTTCATTTTTGTGTGTAATTGAGCTTTCTTGTGTTAGTGAATAAAGTGATTGGCTATCAGAAACCAGATACTTTTGTGAGGTTAATCTTGCATCTAATAAGTCTTTTTCTTCTACTTTGTTTGAGATTAAGTTTAAATTGACAGAGGTATCTTTTGCATCTAAAACGATATTGAATACTCCTGCTTCTTTATCTGTTTTTAAATAAGTTCCCTTGCTGTTTTCAATTGTTAAGTTAAGTGATTTGTCTTCTTCTGTTGGAACTTGAGGAGAAGAATCATCACTGCTACATGAAGTAGTCATGCTTCCTAAGCATAAGCAACTTGCCATAAAGATCAATTTTTTCATTTAGGTGTAATTTGGTTAGTTATAATTTTGTTAGTTCAAAATGTTAAAGTGAATTAACGTTTGAATGAGGCTAAAATATAAAAATATTTGATTGTTTGAAGTTTTATTGACAAAAAATGTCTTTTTTGTATTTACATATTGTTATTTTCTGTTTTTGAAATGTTAAAATATGTACTTATTGAGAATATTTGCTTTTGTTTGTTTCGACT
>NZ_WSPP01000373.1:0-1855 GCF_009767705.1 Myroides sp. LoEW2-1
TAAAGCATTCAGAGCTCAGTTTAGAGGTGTAAGAGATATTGATTTCTTTTTATACAGATTGACTAAGCTTTATGCCTAAACACAACTTTTGAGATTGATCCAAAAAGCCTCTATGTAAACATAGAGGCTTTTTCTTTTATATAAAAAAAGCCAGACATCACTGTCTGGCTTTCTGCTCCCCCTCTTGGGCTCGAACCAAGGACCCTCTGATTAACAGTCAGATGCTCTAACCAACTGAGCTAAGGAGGAAGGTGTGTTACCTTTATTGCGGTGCAAATATAAAACGATTTTTAAAACCTGCAAACACTATAAGCATATTTTTTACTATTTATCTATCGCACGAAGATTGCTTTGTAAATATCGTTCCCATTAGCAAATAAAAGCAAGCCAATAAGTATAAAGAAACCAACCATTTGTGCATTCTCTAAGAACTTATCACTTGGTTTTCTCCCAGAAATCATTTCATAAAGTAAAAACACTACATGTCCACCGTCTAAAGCAGGAATAGGAAGTAAATTCATCACTCCAAGCATAATAGAAAGCATTGCAGTAATATTCCAAAACACTTCCCAGCTCCAATATTGTGGGAAAATATCGTATATAGCCTTGAAACCACCTACACCTTTATAAGCTCCTGTTTCTGGTTTAACCATTTTCTTCAATTGATCAAGATAGCCAACAACCTTATCTTTACCTTTTACAATACCGACAGGGATAGATTCAATAAAAGAATACTTCTCTTGAACGATCGTATAATTTCCAAGTTTCTCGTGATTACTTATAGGAAGCATCGCAGCAAAAACAACTTGCAACTTACCTTCTTCGTTAATTTGAGCAACAGTCTTCTCGTCATTACCATTTCTTTCTACAACCACATCAACAGTAGATCCCTTAGACAATTCTAATTGTTCCATAACCATATCAGCAAAAGGAGTATCAATGCCATTGATACTTTTAATAATATCATTAGCCTTTAAATTACCTTCGTTAGGAGAATTCTCAGGAAAAGCAGTAACAATAAAAGGAACGCGCAATCCGAATAAAGGTCCTGCTTGTGCTCCACTACTTAGCTGACCTAACAAATCAGTTGGCAAATCTATTGTCAGCATTTCACCACTTCTTTCTACTTCTATTTGATGTCCCATAAGAACAGCATAACTAACATCGTTAAAATGTTCAAACTCTTTACCATCAACTTTTGCAATTCGGTCCCCATTCTTCAAACCTATATTCTTCATTAAATCCGATTGAACCCATACCCCGTGTTTCATATCCTTATTTGAAACATACAAGTCCCCATAAGCATAAGTCATTCCGATGTATATAATAAAAGCTAAAACAAAGTTCACAAAAACACCACCTAACATGATAATCAAACGTTGCCAAGCAGGTTTAGATCTAAATTCCCAAGGCTGTGGTTCACCAGCTAACTGATCAGTATCCATGCTCTCATCTACCATACCAGCAATCTTCACATATCCACCCAAAGGAAGCCAACCAATTCCGTAAACCGTATCACCAATCTTCTTTTTAAATAAAGAAAACTTAATATCAAAAAATAAGTAAAACTTTTCAACACGAGTTTTAAATAACTTAGCAGGGATAAAATGACCCAACTCGTGTAAAATAATAAGCAGCGATAAACTCAATAAAAACTGAGATAATTTAATAAGTATTTCCATTTTGTAATATTACAATCTTAACTATAAGTAGACAAAAATAGAATATTACTTTTAGTAATTCATATTTTTTTTACTATAGTAATTTATTTATCAATTCTTTCACATAAAAAAGGGGTATAAAATCAACATGACAGACAATAAAAAGGGTCAATAGCAACAAAACACATAAAAAT
>NZ_WSPP01000374.1:0-459 GCF_009767705.1 Myroides sp. LoEW2-1
AATATTCATAGCTTCCCCATTGATCTGGTAATACAACTGCTATAATACCGTTAGATAAACTAGTTCTACCACCTCGAGCATATTCTTTTAGAGAATAAGAAATCTCCCAAGGTATCCATTGATCTTTCTCTGAATGATAGGTTTTCATTCCTTTAGAAACCAAAATAATAGTAATAGAACTATCATAAATTTTATCACGTAAAGCTGATGCAATATATTCATCCGAAAAATCTGCTAAACTTTGACCATCATCCTCACCTTTATAGATATGATCCTCTTTATCTAATATTTCTGACAGCTCATTTACATAATGCCGAACTTTAGTTTGAACTTTTACATTTTGTCCAAACCAATTTTCTTCATAAATATTTAGATCCTGCACTTGTGTATCTCCATATTTATATGAAACAAATACTTTTCTTCCCATAATTTAAATTCTATCCATTAAAAAATTTTGAA
>NZ_WSPP01000049.1:0-1259 GCF_009767705.1 Myroides sp. LoEW2-1
TGGACTTGGTAACTTAGCCTGGACATTAAGTTAAGCATAAAAACTTATCTTTGAATTATGAAAAGAATTAGAAAGGCCTACGATGCTGCATTTAAGCAGCAAGCCGTTGAACTGGCTAAGGAAAGAACAAACAAATCAGAATTGGCTCGTGAGCTTGGAATCAGACCTACATTATTGTATAAATGGTGTAAAGAAGCTCAAGAGTTAGGCGATGCTAGTTTTCCAGGCAATGGGAAACAAAAACTTACTCCAGAACAAGCAAGAATTAAAGAGTTAGAGAAGAAGTTAGCAGCTGTCGAATTAGAGCATGAAATATTAAAAAAAGCAATCGGCATTTTCTCAAAGACCGGCAAATGATTTACATGTTCATATTTGATCATGAACATGAATTTCCGATTGGGATTATGTGTAAGGTTTTAGAGGTAAGTAGAAGTGGTTATTATCATTGGAAACGGTCTCCTGTTAATAAAAGACAACAAGCCAAAGCAAATCTAAAACGTGTTATTACAGAAGTTTATCTAGAATTTAAACAGCGTTATGGCAGTCCTCGTCTTACAATAGAACTCAATGCACGAGGATATAAGATATCAAAACCTACCGTTGCTAAGTATATGAAAGAGTTAGGATTACGTAGTAAAGTAGCTCGACGATATAGAATAACCACAGACTCTGAACACAATTATTTAGTGGTTGATAATATTTTAGATAGACAATTTAAACAAACTGAACCAGGGAAAGCCTGGGTGTCTGACATTACTTATATCGCTGTTAAAGAAGGGTTTATTTACCTAACTACAATAATAGATTTATATGATAGAAAGGTTATTGGATGGAGTTTGAGTAAAGATATGTCAACAGAAAACACCACCTTAGCAGCCTTTAAAATGGCTAAAAAGAACAGAGCTTTTGAAGAAGGACTAATTTTCCATTCTGACCAAGGAGTACAATATGCAAACTACAAATTTGCCAACTACCTGAAGTCATTTAAGGTTGTTAGAAGTATGAGTAGAAAAGCAAATTGTTGGGATAATGCCGTAGCGGAAAGCTTCTTTAAATCCTTAAAAGTGGAGATGGTTTATGGAAATTTACAACTAAGTACAAAGAAAATGGAGTCTAAAGTCTTTGAATATATCGAAATGTGGTATAATAAAAGACGCAGACACTCCTACTTAAACTACCAGACAATCAACGAATTTAATCAAATAATAAATAGTAATAAAGCTGCTTAACTAATTGTCCAGATTTCGTTTGGATATCCA
>NZ_WSPP01000375.1:0-355 GCF_009767705.1 Myroides sp. LoEW2-1
TTTTTGTGCAATAGTATAATGTGTAATAAATTGATTTTCAGTACTTATTTGAGTATTGTAGGCAGGTTTAAGTTGCCCGTTTTTCATGTGATCTTCTTTCATCCGCATAAAAGTAGCATCTGGATCTGTTTTACTATAACTATTTCGAGTACCTAAAGTTTCTAGTTGTTGTTCATATTTTTCCAAACGAGGTAAATGCTCTTCTTGTAATTGTTTGAGCTGTTTAGCTGTAGGCTTGGGTAAGTCTGCCCTCTGTTTATTTAACTGAGTCACTTTTTCTTTAAGCTCTAAACTATCAATATTTTTGGAACAGTGTTCTTTTGCGAGTTCACTTTGATCCTGTTTGATTTGACCC
>NZ_WSPP01000376.1:0-1272 GCF_009767705.1 Myroides sp. LoEW2-1
CATAATTTCTTTCAATTTAAATTAAGATCTAAAGATTTTATACCCCCTCCATTTTTCAGATTTGATAGTGATGGAGAAACACATCGTAATAAAATAGATGGCATTCCATTAGATGAACAAAGTGTTGAGACGCCACACTTTCACAAATTTAACGAGAATGGTATCGAAATAGCTTATAAAACCAAACAGTTACGCAATCCCGAAGAAGCTAAAGCATTAGAAGACATTAATCTTTGTATTGCTCATTTTTTTCATGAGTCCAATATTCGCGTGAATGAGGATAGTTTCCCAGAAGTAAAAATAATGTCTAACACTTTAGGATTGTCTATGACACAGGAAGACCCTAATCAAAACGTAACTTTCTTATGATTTTTGATAATATTTATACAGATATAACTAAGGCCTTTGGCAATCTTTGGAAAACCAAACAAAGAGGCAATTCATTAGAAATTATTACTCCATATGCAACAACCAACAATCGTTTCATCTCTGTTTTTCTAACCCGACAAGGTTCAGAATTTGTAATTACAGATGGGGGCTGGCTAAAAAGTGGTGTATATGATGTAATATTCAGTGAAGAAAATTGTTTTCTAAAAGTATATTCCCATTTCCTTAATGCTTTTGAAATTAAAGAAGTTATTGGACAAAACAAACAAACATATTACTACTTAAAAACAAAAAATACTATTGATGTACCTTCTAAAGTTTTCGATTTAGCAATGTTTATACAAAATATTGTAAGCGTTTGTGAAATAGAGTTTTCAGATAAAAAAGAAACAGAAACTAAATCACGATTTCAATCAAAAGTAAATGAATATTTAAAACAATCAGTAGATATTGAAAAGCTAAAATTTAATGTCTTTTTAGATCCAAATAAAAAAGAGCTAAAATTTAATGCTATATTCAATAATACAGCAAGCAATTTTTCTTTAATTAATTATATAACTGGTAGTTCAAATTACTATTATACAAATAGTATTTCTAAAGCAAATATGTTATTTGAAATGGCTGATAATACAGACTATAAAAGTTTTATAAAACAAAAAGTATCGATTATTGATACAGAAGCAGAAGGTTATAATGAAGCCAAAATTGTTAGTTACCTAAACCATTTAGAACATCATACAAATTCTAAATTAGTTAATTGGTATGAAAAAGAAAAGTTGATGGTAATTTTAAATTAACACGATGACACTAGGTAATAAAATAAAAGAGTTGAGAGAACACAAAGGATTAATGCAGCGAGAAGTCGGAAGCATTATAAATGTAGAT
>NZ_WSPP01000377.1:0-2422 GCF_009767705.1 Myroides sp. LoEW2-1
CATAGAGAGAGTGTTTTTTGGTGTGCAACTCAAAGATAATTTGAGATCCTTAATTTACTCTCTTTTTTTGTACCTTTTTTTTAAACGTTTAGGACGTTATTGATCACTTAATAACCATTGCTTCTCTAATTTGATGTAGTGGAATAATTTGTATAGTTGAACAAAGCCAACTACTTTGTCTTCAACAAGAGCAATAAATACATCTGATTCATTATTTAGTAGTCGATTCTTTATGAACTCCATACTGCGCTCAAGGTTGCTTACTTGACGATAAAAAACTCTGTACTCATTGAACAGTTGACTTAGTTCTTGCAAATCTTCAAGATTAGCTTTTCGGATTTTAAAATTCATGTTATTAAATGTTGAATAATTGATTATACTACGCAAAAGTATTTTATATTTGGACCACTATAATGATACAGTTTTAATATAAATAAGTAGTCCAGATGTTAAGACCTTGGAAATTGAATATTGAAATAGATGGTACCTTAGATAAACCTATTTACCTTCAAATAGCAGATGCTATCATACAGGACATAACCTTAGGTAGATTAAAATCAGGTACGGCTTTGCCAGGAAGTCGAGTTCTTGCAGCAGAGATTGGAGTTAACCGAAATACGGTTGTAGAAGCACTGAATGTCCTGATTGCAGAAAAATGGTTAGATAGTAAAGAAAGGAGAGGCACATTTGTAGCTGAAGAACTCCCTGTTTTAGATCCCTTTAAAAAAGAAAAGAATTCAGATATAATAAAAAATTTAGAAGATAAATCATATTGGATTAATTTTAATGATGGTCATTCAGATAGTCGCTTAGCACCAGTAGACGAGTTAGCAAGGGCGTATCGAAAAATATTTAAAAGAAAAGCCAAGTGGCAATTAATGGGATATGCGGATACTTATGGACAACGTGATTTTCGTCAGGCTATAGCAGATATGCTTAATCATCAAAGGAGTATGTATGTTCAAGCAGATCACATTTGTATTACAAGAGGCAGCCAAATGGCGTTATACTTATTAGCTCATTGTCTGTGGAAAAAGGGAGATATTGTCATTGTCGAAGATTTGGGGTATAAGCCAGCATGGCAAGCATTCGAGACTGTTGGAGTAACTCTTTTGAGTGTTGGTGTTGATAAAGAGGGTTTGAAGGTGGATGAGGTGTCTCAAATTTTGAATAAGTACAAAGGTGTTAAAGCAGTATATACCACTCCACACCACCAATATCCAACTACTGTAGTTATGAGTACAAAAAGGCGATTAGAGTTAATAGCTTTGAGTAATGAGCATAATTTTACAATTATAGAGGATGATTATGATAATGAGTTTCACTATGGGTATCGACCTGTAATGCCCCTTTGTAGTAATAAGGGATTGAGAGATTATATCTATATAGGAACATTGAGCAAAGTAGTTGCACCTGCATTGAGAATTGGGTATTTGGTAACAAAGAATCAAGAGCTATTGAGGCAAATAGGCAACCTTCGCAAATTAATTGATGTGCAAGGAGATGTTATCATGGAGCAAGCTATATTGCAATTGATTCAAGAAGGCACGATTAAGAAACACTTGAGAAAGGTCTCTCAAATATACAATCAGAGAAGGGATACAATGAAAGACTTAATAGAGCGCTACTTGAAAGACTATGTGAATTATAGTGTACCTGAAGGTGGACTGGCTTTCTGGTTGGAATATAAAACAGGATTTAATCACAAGGTGTTTGAACAAAGTGTTTTTGATAAGGGTATAAAATTAATTTCTTCAATAAGTTATAGTTTTGACAATAAGTCTGTTGGTTTTAGATTGAGCTTTGGTAATCTCGAGGAGGAAGAAATGAAGTTGGGGATAATAGCATTAGCGAATTGTTTTAAAGAGACAATACCTGACAATGGATAAGGAGAAGGTTTTTCCTTAGTTAGCGACTTGTTGAGTGTATCTTATTTTTAATTTGTTTCGTAACAATTTTGTAATGTTAGTTTGCAATCACTATCCGAACAAGATATTCAATTTTGCCAATTTTTAAATAAGGAAAGATTAAATAGCATTAGTAAGCTTGTTTGATAGGTTGGAAATAGAGTACTAAAAAATAGTAGAAAACTTGTGTTTCTACAAATACGTCAAAATGATTTCTCTTTGGTTGGGCTTTTTTTTCAAAAAAGAGGTTTTTTGTTGGAAAAAAAGAATTGAAAAATATTGAATTTTAGTTGATTTAAGTATAAAAGTAATGACGTATATGATAAAAAATAGTTGGTGATTTTTTACTATAGGATGGAAGATTCTTGTGAATAAAAGAGAAAAGTAAATAGAGGTATTACAATAGTTTAAATCTCAAGAGATAAAATTGTAAAATAGATAATTTATTCGGGATTAAAAGAGAATAAATAAGTCTGAAAATTGTCATAATATTAATATAAAGTATTATATACTTT
>NZ_WSPP01000378.1:0-16437 GCF_009767705.1 Myroides sp. LoEW2-1
AACAACAAGTACCTGTATAGTTATAATAGGATTATAAAACCAAATGTACAGTTAAAAGCAGGATTATAAACAATAACTGTACAGCTATATTAGGACGAGACACATTTGAAAGAGGGTGGTCGGCTTGTGGTCGGCATGTGATCGCATAGTGGTCGCATACTTTATAGGCAAATTCATGCGACCACTATGCGATTATTATGCTAACAGACGACTATCACTTAGAAGTTAAACTAATTTTAACGACAGTATTTTACCTTCGCAAATCAAATCTTTTTTTAATGGTGTGTTTATCTGGTTAGAAGGTGAATATGACGTTTTAAAACAAAAACAGCAATAGTTTCACTTCAATATTTTTTTGGTTATGATACTCAATCTTGTAGTATATAAGGCATTGAGGGCTGTTTTATTTTTTTAAGAAAAAGCTTGCATAATCCGATTTAAATTAGAAAACTTTGTCCATGCTTCTTTAAGCACAAATACGATATGAAGAAAACCGATTTAAATATGACTTTTATTTCTGACAACATTGCTCTTGCATTTGTTGCGGTTTCTTCTGTTTCTACATCGCGGGTATCTCGCGTCCGGGCTTAATCTTTTTTAGCCTTTTTTAATATAATGCCTTCTTTGGCATTATATCTGTACATATATCATTGATTTTTAATGCTTTTCAGACAGTTTGTATATTGTTGTACCTATTCGGTATCAATATTTAAGCGCGTTTGATTCCTAATCACTTGTTTTGAAATGAATTCAAATCAGTTTATCGTTATTCCTGCGAATGAAACACACGTAGGATATGCGGAACAAATTTGTGAAGAGATGGCTCAGTCGGCTCTTGCCAGAGGGACGGGTATCGCAAGAAGAAAACCAGAGTACGTAGCTACTAAAATGGTTGAGGGCAAGGCTGTTATCGCTTTGCACGTAGATGGTACGTGGGCTGGTTTTTGTTATATCGAGACATGGAGTCACGGTGATTACGTAGCCAACTCTGGACTGATTGTCAATCCTACTTTTAGAAAAGAAGGGTTGGCCAAAGCGATTAAAAAACGCGTATTCGAATTGTCAAGAGAGAAGTATCCAAAGGCTAAAATATTCGGTCTGACTACAGGGTTTGCTGTGATGAAGATCAACTCAGAATTAGGCTATGAGCCTGTTCCTTATTCAGAATTGACACAAGATGAGATGTTCTGGAAAGGGTGCGAGAGTTGTGTTAACTTCCAAATTTTACAGAGCAAAGAGAAGAAGAACTGTCTGTGTACAGCTATGCTTTGGAACCCTGAAGACAAAGAAAAAGAGCTTCGCAATAAAATAGACCAAAAGGCGAAAGCAAAAGAAAGACTCAAAGGAATGCAAAAAAAGTATTCTTTGCTCAAGAGATTGCAAATGCAATTAAAGAAGACAGTCAAAAAAACGAATCTATTTTAATTTTAAATCCATCTATCATGAACAATAAGAAAGTAGTATTAGCATTTAGCGGAGGATTAGACACGAGCTTCTGCGTCATTTATTTAAAAGAAGAATTAGGGTATGAAGTACACTCTGTAGTGGTAAACACTGGGGGCTTCGACGCTGAGGAAGTGAAGGTTATCGAGGAGAAAGCGTATGCCTTAGGGGTGGCTTCTCATACGACTATAGACGAGACAGAAGATTACTATAACGATAGTGTGAAGTACTTGATATTTGGTAACGTATTGAAGAATGCGACTTACCCATTATCAGTAAGTGCTGAGCGTGTATGTCAAGCTACAGCCATTGCTAATTACGCTAAGAAGATAGGGGCAGAAGCAGTAGCGCATGGTAGTACAGGTGCTGGAAATGATCAGGTGCGTTTCGATATGATCTTTAATATTTTGGTGCCTAATGTACAGATTATTACACCGATTAGAGATTTAAAGTTAAGTAGAGAGGAGGAGATTGACTTCTTGCAAAAACACGGTGTTGAAATCAATGCAGAGAAAGCAAAATACTCAATTAATAAAGGATTATGGGGAACTTCAGTAGGAGGAAAAGAAACCCTAACTTCTCATTTATATTTACCAGAAGAGGCATGGCCTACACCGATTACTAAAGTTACTCCTGAAACAGTGGAGATTACTTTTGAGAAAGGTGAGCCAGTAGCTCTAAATGGTAAGCAACTAAAACCTACTGAGGTTATCCAACAATTACAAGATATGGCACAACCATTTGGTATCGGTAGAGATATCCACGTAGGGGATACGATCATTGGTATCAAAGGTAGAGTTGGTTTTGAAGCAGCAGGACCTATTATTTTAGTGAAAGCTCACCACACTTTAGAGAAACATACGTTGACGAAGTGGCAATTGAGCTGGAAAGAACAATTAGCTTCATTCTATGGTAACTACTTACACGAAGGACAATTCCACGATCCAGTAATGAGAGATATGGAAGCATTCTTGAGTAGTACACAGCAGACCGTAAGTGGAAAAGTTACAGTAGAGTTACACCCACACCGTTTTGTAGTGATAGGTATAGAATCAGCGCATGATCTGATGTCTAATAAGTTTGGTAGCTATGGAGAGATGAACAATGCATGGACAGGCGAAGATGTAAAAGGATTCTCTAAGATTTTTGGTAACCAAGTAATGATTTGGCACAAAGTTAATAACTAAGAGCAATAGAACTATGCAAACAATAAAAGCAGGAATAGTAGGTGGAGCAGGTTACACTGGAGGAGAGTTACTAAGACTTCTCTTACCTCATCCCGCAGTAGAGATTGCCTTTGTACACTCTAATAGTAGTGCAGGTAAGCCTGTATATGAGGTGCATACAGACTTGTTTGGAGATACAGACTTACAGTTTACGAGTACCTTGATGCAGGATATCGATGTACTGTTCTTGTGTATGGGGCATGGCGATTCTAAAGTATTCTTAGCAGAAAATGACATTGATAAGGAGATTAAGATTATAGACCTCAGTCAAGACTTTAGATTAAAAGACACAGCAGGAGAGTTCGTTTACGGATTGCCAGAGCTGAATAAAGAGAAGATAAAGAAAGCGAATTACATCGCTAATCCAGGTTGTTTTGCTACAGCTCTTCAGTTAGCCTTGTTGCCTTTAGCACATGCAGCTAAGATGCCTGAGTCTGTTTATATCAATGCTTTGACAGGATCTACTGGTGCAGGTCAGAGTCTATCTACTACATCTCACTTTAGTTGGAGAGCGAATAATATATCCGTATATAAAGCCTTCACTCACCAACACCTTAGTGAGATAGGAGAAAGCCTTGTACAGTTACAGCCAGACTATGTACAGAACATTAAGTTTATCCCAGAGAGAGGAGACTTTGCGAGAGGGATTTTTGCCAGTGTGATGTTTGAATCGACTTTGACAGAAGAGGAATTGTATAATGTTTATGAGAAGTATTATGCATCGCATCCATTTACGCATGTAAGCAAAAAGGGTATTGACTTAAAGCAAGTGGTAAATACGAATAAATGCTTGGTGTCTATCGTAAAGAATGGAAATGATGTATTAGTGACCAGTGCGATAGATAACCTACTAAAAGGAGCAAGCGGACAAGCTGTTCAAAACATGAACTTGCTATTCGGATTAGACGAAAAAACAGGTTTACAACTAAAAGCTTCGGCTTTCTAACAACGATTTATTATGATGAAATTATATGATGTATACCCACTGAACCCTATCGAGATTGTAAAAGGATTAGGGAGTAGAGTATATGACAACAACGGTCAAGAGTATTTAGACTTATATGGAGGGCACGCTGTGATCTCTATCGGACATACTCATCCGCACTATGTAGCGAGATTAACTGACCAATTAAACAAAATCGGATTTTATTCTAATTCTATAGAAATTCCTCTACAACAGCAATTAGCTGCCTTATTAGGGGAAGTAGCTGGGTTGGACAATTATCAATTGTTTTTGTGTAATTCAGGAGCAGAAGCAAATGAAAACGCTTTAAAATTAGCTTCTTTTTACAATGGTAAAAAGAAAGTAATCGCTTTTGATAAAGCTTTTCACGGGAGAACATCTCTTGCCGTTTCTGCTACTGATAACCCAAAGATAGTTGCCCCAGTTAATCAAACGGAGAACATTGTGTTCTTGCCTTTTAACGATGAAGAGGCTCTTGAACAAGCATTTGCCTCTTATGGTGATGAAGTAACAGCAGTGATTATAGAAGGGATACAAGGTGTAGGAGGAATACAAGTAGCGACTGATAGCTTCTTAGCGAAGATTAGAAGTCTTACTACACAGTACGGAGCTGTATTTATCGCAGACGAAGTACAGTGTGGATATGGACGTACAGGTTCTTTCTATGCAGTGAATGACGGTGGAGTGAGTGCTGATATCTATACGATGGCGAAAGGTATGGGGAACGGATTTCCTATTGGAGCAATGGCGATTGGAGAGCAGTTTAAGCCATGGCATGGACAGTTAGGAACTACTTTTGGAGGAAATCACTTAGCTTGTGCAGCAGCCTTATCTGTATTAGAGGTTATGAAGCAAGACAATCTAATGGCGAATACCGCCCAAGTAGGGAACTACTTAATCAATGAATTAAAGAAATTAGATAAGATACAGGAAGTAAGAGGAAAAGGACTAATGATCGGAATAGACCTTGCTCCTGAGTTAAAAGAGGTTCGCAAAGAACTATTAGTGAAAGATCACATCTTTACGGGTAATGCAAGCCCTAATGTAATTCGGTTGTTACCAGCATTAAATCTGACTCAAGCTGATGCAGATTTATTCTTGGATAAATTCAACAACAGATTACAACAATTCTAAAAAGACAATTACAATGAAACAATTTTTTTCCGTTAACGATATACCTTCCCTATCTAAAGCAGTAAATAGCGCATTAGCGTGTAAGGCAAACCCTTTTGCAGAAGAAACTCTTGGCAAGCACAAAACAATAGGTTTAGTATTCTTAAACCCAAGTTTGCGTACAAGGATGAGTACTCAGAAGGCTGCTATGAACTTAGGGATGAATGTAATGGTGATGAATATGACATCAGACGGTTGGGCTTTAGAGACTAAAGACGGCGTAGTGATGGACGGAAATACAGCAGAGCATATTAGAGAAGCCGCTGCGGTGATGGGTGAGTACTGTGATATATTAGGACTTCGTTCGTTCCCAGGGTTAAAAGATGCTGAGGAAGACTATAGCGAAGAATTGTTTAGCAAGTTCGCTAAGTACTGTGGCAAACCTGTAGTGAGCTTAGAGAGCGCGACAAGACATCCACTACAGAGCTTCACAGACTTAATCACGATAGTAGAGCACTTCGATTATAACTATGACGCTGCACAAGATAAATTAGTACCTCAAGGCAAAAAACCTAAAGTAGTATTGACATGGGCACCGCACGTTAAGGCACTTCCACAGGCAGTACCGAACTCTTTCGCAGAGTGGATGTGTAGAGCTCAGGCAGAAGGTCTTGTAGACTTTGTGGTGACTCATCCAGAAGGTTATGCGCTGAAAGAGGAGTTTACAGCAGGAGCTACAGTGACTACTAATCAGGACGAAGCTTTAGCAGATGCTGACTTCGTATATGTAAAGAACTGGTCGAGTTATGAAGACTACGGACAGATAACGTGTACAGATCAATCTTGGATGTTGACTTTGGATAAATTAGAAGCAACGAATCAAGCCAAAGTAATGCACTGCTTACCTGTTAGACGTGATTTAGTGATCTCGTCAGAAGTATTAGATAGCGATAGTTCTATTGTGATACAAGAAGCAGGAAACAGAGTATGGGCAGCACAAGCTGTATTAAAAGAAATGCTTAAAAACCAATAAATTATGCAAAGCCTTACAGTTATTAAGATAGGAGGTAATATCGTCGATGACGAGTCTGCGTTGAACGCTTTTTTAGACATCTATGCTCGTATAGAAGGCCCTAAGGTCTTAGTACACGGTGGAGGTAAATTAGCTACGCGTATGGCTACTCAGTTAGGGATAGAAACTCAGATGGTCAATGGGCGTCGTATCACTGATGAGGCGATGTTGCCTATAGCTGTAATGGTGTATGCAGGTTTGATAAACAAACAAATCACTGCACAACTTCAAGCAAGAGGTTGTGATGCGATGGGAATCTCAGGAGCAGACGCTAAGCTGATACAGAGTCATAAACGCCCTATCGAGCCGATAGACTACGGCTATGTCGGGGACTTTGAGGCAAGCGATGTGAATGTGATTCGATTACAACAATTGTTAGAGATAGGGATTAATCCTGTATTCTCTGCGATTACGGCTGATAAGGAAGGCCAACTACTAAACACCAATGCAGATACTATTGCTTCTAATATAGCAGTTGCTCTTGCTACTAAGTATAAAGTAGCCTTAGTCTATTGCTTTGAGCGCAAAGGGGTATTGCAGGACATTAACGATGAGAACTCTGTGATCACTACCATTGATCAAGAGAACTTTACACAACTAAAACAACAAGGGGTGATAGCTGATGGTATGTTGCCAAAGATAGAGAACGCTTTGGCGGCTGTCAACCAAGGAGTAGATAAGGTATGTATCAAGAAAGCAGAGGATCTATTAGATATAAAAGCTGGTACTACGATTCAACTTTAATAGAATATAACAAGACAACGACCCATAACTATATAAAACCACAATGAAAGACAACTTATCACAACAGGCAATAGCTTTATTAGAAAGCCTTATAGCATCACCATCTTTTAGTAAAGAAGAGCACTTGACTTCTGATCTAATAGCCAACTTTTTAGAGTCTCATGGAGTAGCTATTCACCGAGAGCTTTTTAATGTATGGGCGTTTAATAAGCATTATGATCCGAGTAAGCCTACGATCTTATTGAACTCTCACCACGATACCGTGAGACCAAATAAAGACTATACCCGTGACCCTTTTAAGCCTGAGGTTATAGATGGCAAGTTGTTCGGATTGGGGAGTAATGATGCTGGAGGGTGCTTGGTCTCTTTAATCGCTACATTTCTACACTTCTATGAGAAAGAGGGGATGAAGTATAACTTCTGTATCGCTGCTACGGCAGAAGAAGAGATATCGGGTAATGATGGCTTAGAATTTGTAATACCTAAATTAGGAGAATTAGAATTCGCTATTGTAGGAGAACCTACACAAATGCACTTAGCTGTAGCAGAACGAGGACTAATGGTACTCGACTGTGTAGCTCATGGGCGCTCAGGACATGCAGCGCGTAATGAAGGAGACAATGCGATATTTAAAGCGATAAAAGATATAGAGTGGTTTAATACCTATCAGTTCCCTAAGGTATCTGAGGAGTTTGGACCTATCAAGATGAGTGTGACGATGATCAATGCAGGTACACAGCATAATGTGGTGCCTTCTACTTGTGACTTTGTAGTAGATGTACGTGTGACAGATGCTTATACAAACGAAGAAGTATTAGAGATAGTGAGACAGCATGTAGACTGTGAGGTCAATGCGCGTTCTACTCGATTAAAGCCTTCGTCTATAGCTAAAGATCACCCTATCGTACAGGCGGGTATAGCCTTGGGTAGAGAGACCTATGGCTCACCTACGACGAGTGACCAAGCCTTGTTAAGTATTCCATCGCTTAAGTGTGGACCTGGCGACTCTGCTCGCTCGCATACAGCAGACGAATTCGTCTATGTAAAGGAGATAGAAGAGGGAATAGCCTTGTATATAGAGATGTTAACGCAAATCGTGTAGCAAATGAAATTATGGCAAAAGAATACCACTGTAGATAGTAATGTAGATACCTTCACAGTAGGACAAGATAGAGTGTTAGATATGAACTTGGCGGCATTTGACGTTATGGGGTCATTAGCACATACACAGATGTTAGAAAGTATAGGATTATTAGAGTCAGAAGACTTAGTCCTTATTCAAAAAGAATTAAAACAGATATACCAAGAGATATTAGCTGGTCAATTCGAGATAGAAGATGATGTAGAAGATATACACTCTCAAGTAGAGTTATTATTGACCAGAAGAATAGGTGAGGCTGGTAAGAAGATACACTCAGGACGTTCAAGAAACGACCAAGTATTAGTAGACCTTAAACTTTATTTTCGCCATGAGATAGAGGAGATTGTGACTAAGACGAAGGAGGTATTTGATACACTACAGCAATTGAGCAATCAGTATAAAGATGTATTACTGCCTGGCTATACGCATTTACAAATCGCAATGCCTTCGTCATTTGGCTTGTGGTTTGGGGCGTATGCAGAGAGCCTTGTAGACGATTTAGAGATGATGCTGGCTGCGTGGAAGGTGACGAATAAGAACCCATTGGGATCAGCTGCAGGTTATGGTTCATCATTTCCACTAAACAGACAGATGACTACAGACCTATTAGGCTTTCAGTCTATGAACTATAATGTAGTGTATGCACAGATGGGCAGAGGGAAGACGGAGCGTATCTTAGCACAAGGGTTAAGCGCTATTGCAGCTACTTTAGCTAAGTTCGCGATGGATGGATGCTTGTATATGAGTCAGAATATGGGCTTTATCAAATTCCCAGATCATTTGACTACAGGTTCGAGCATTATGCCACATAAGAAGAATCCAGACGTTTTAGAGCTTATTCGTTCAAGATGTAATAAGATACAAGCCTTGCCTAACGAAATAGCCTTAATGACTACTAATTTGCCTTCTGGGTACCACAGAGATCTTCAGTTGTTAAAAGAGAACTTGTTCCCAGCTTTCACTTCATTGAAAGAGTGTTTAGATATTCTGAAATTGATGTTGGACAATATAGAGGTGAATAAAGAGATATTAAGCGATCCGAAATACGACTATTTGTTTAGCGTTGAGGTAGTGAATGATTATGTGCTAAAGGGGATGCCTTTTAGAGAAGCATATAAAGAGATAGGGCTGTCGATAGAGGCAGGTACTTATCAACCGTCAAAAGAGGTAAACCATACACACGAAGGTAGTGTAGGTAACCTGATGAATGAAGCAATCAAAGGAGAGTTTGACCGTGTGTACACGTCATTCAACTTTGACCAAGTAAATGAGAAACTAGTAAGTTTAGTGTTGTGATAGATTGAAAGAGGCTTTTCCACGCGGTGGGAGAGCCTTTTTATTTATAATAGTTTATTTTGCCTTTTAATTGAAGCTAATGTGCATTAAAATAGGTAACGCTATTTTTTATGATATAAAGTAGATGAATTGTAAGTTTATTGCGCCTTATTTGTGCTTTTTTATAAAAAATATTTAAATTTTGTTAAAAAGTGAAATAAGTTTTGGTTGTCAAAAAAATTAAATACATTTATACAAAATATGATAATAATCATATTTTAATTCCTGACTTTAATTCCTAAAACGAAGTAGGAGTGACCAATTAAATTAAAAGTGAAGCTAAGTTGAAAAAGAGGTTATATGAAAATATAACCTCTTTTTTGTTTTTTGTATGTAGTGATTATTGCCTTGAGCAATTTTTTAAATATCATCGTAATCAACGTAGATCTCATCAGAAGTAACAATTGCTTGACAAGACAGAATTAGACCATCTTCTACTTCTTGGTCCGTTAGAATACTGTTGAGTTTCATCGTAGCAGATCCTTTTATAATACGGCACATACAAGAACTACAGATACCACCTTGACAAGAATAAGGAGCATCTACACCTGCCTCAAGAACACCATTTAACAACACTTGATCTTTTGCCATTTCGAAAGTAGTTTCATCATCATCAACCAAAGCAGTTACTTTAATTGTTCCTCCACCAGTTATTTCTATTGGAGCAGCTCCATCTGTATTAGGTGTAAAGATTTCAAATGAGATATTTTCCTTAGTGACTCCTCTATCTTGTAGAGTAGCACTTACTGTATCAATCATATCTTCAGGACCGCAAATGTAGAATTGTTGAAAGGTTGTATCCTTGTGTTTATTGTTAACTACAAAGTTGATTGCTGCTTTATCTATACGTCCAAAAATTGAATCGTTTTCTCTAATACGAGAGTAAACGAAGTGGATAAACAAACGTTCTTTGTACTGCTCTTGCAGTCTGTATAACTCATCGCGGAAGATTGTCTCCTCAGCATTTTTATTCCCATAGATGAGTACAAATTTGCTGTTTGGTTCTTGTTCTAATGTTGTTTTTAAAATAGCAATCACTGGAGTGATTCCACTACCAGCAGCAAATGCAGCATAGTTATTAGATACAGTAGCATTCGGTTCGAATGTAAATCTTCCTTCAGGAGCCTCAACTTCTAATTGATCACCTGCTTTCAGTATTTCATTTGCGTAACTTGAGAATATTCCATTTTCAACTTTCTTTACGGCAATTCTCAATTCTCCACTGGTAGGAGTTGAGCAGATAGAATAGGCTCTGCGAATCTCTTTCCCCTCATGTTGATATTTAATATTGAGATATTGCCCTGCTGTGAATTTATAATCCTGTTGTAAATCGGCTGGAATATCAAATGCTATTGATACTGCGTTAGGAGTCTCTCTGCGAACTTCTTTTACAGTTAATAGATTAAATCTTGACATAGTTAGTTTAGTTTGAACTGACAAAAATACAAAAGTGATTGAGTAAAAGGTAAACTTATTCTTATTATGAAGCTTTCTTTTACAGTTTATTAACTATTTAAGGTACATACTATTATGCGTGCATAGTTTTAATGCGCAGTTTATACTATAATCTACTTAGATTGTTTCTTTTGAGATGTCTTACTTTTTTTTTGAATAATTTTTCGAGTCAGCTGTAACAATGATTGAGAATGTACGTCTAATTGAAAATAGAAAGCCTTTTATTAATGCAAGCGATTCATGCGGAATATTTGATTTGTATTATTCTGTTGCCTTGGTTTGTTTTATTTTAGGACCTTAGAATAAAGGGTTTTTTATTGAATCTAAAAAGATAACATATTGTTTCTTAGTGATTTGATCTTGTTTCAAGTGTAAGGGATTATACTGTAGAAGAATTAGGGGGTAACCCATTGAATAGGAATATTTACTTTGTTTTGATTCTTTTGATGTTAGTTCAAAAGACGTAAAATTATAGCAGAGGTAATTATATTAGTTAGTAGTATGCAAAAAGGTCACTTCGAATGAAGTGACCTTTTATTATTGTGTATCTAATTAGAAACTTGCTTTAAATTGTTCTAAGAAGCGAACATCGTTTTCGTAGAACATACGGATATCTCCGATTTGGTATAATAACATTGCGATACGCTCAATTCCCATACCAAAGGCAAAACCACTATATTCGGTAGGATCGATATTACAGTTCTTAAGAACATTTGGATCAACCATACCACATCCCATAATCTCTAACCATCCAGTTCCTTTTGTAATTCGGTAATCTGTTTCGGTTTTAAGACCCCAATAGATATCTACTTCAGCACTTGGTTCAGTAAAAGGGAAATACGAAGGACGCAATCTAATCTTAGATTTTCCAAACATCTCTTTTGTGAAGTATAACAAGGTTTGTTTTAAATCAGCGAAAGAAACGTCTTTGTCAATATATAAACCTTCAACTTGGTGGAATATACAGTGTGAACGTGATGAAATAGCTTCGTTTCTAAATACGCGCCCTGGAGAAATAGTTCTCAATGGAGGTGTATTCTTTTCCATATAACGCACTTGTACAGATGATGTATGTGTACGCAGTAAGTGCTCTGGATTGGTTTGAACGAAGAAAGTATCTTGCATATCACGTGCTGGGTGATATTCCGGGAAGTTCAACGCAGAGAAATTATGCCAGTCATCCTCTATTTCAGGACCTTCAGATATATTAAATCCAATACTATTGAAGATATCTACGATTTGGTTTTTTACTAATGAAATAGGATGTCTTGAACCAATTTCTAAAGGGTAACCTGGTCTTGTAAGATCTCCATATAAACCTTGTATATCTTTTGACTCTAGTTCTTCTTGAATTGATTTTACTTTAGCCTCAACAATATTTTTTAACGAGTTGATTATCTGACCAAACTCTTTTTTTTGCTCGTTCGGCACAGTTTTAAAGTGTGCGAATAGGTCATTTAAGATTCCTTTCTTTGATAAGAATTTAATTCTAAATGCTTCAAGCGTCTCTTTATTATCGGTGTGAAATAACTCTGCTTCACCGATGTATTCTTTTATTTTATCTATCATCTTAAGTAAAGTAAAGCGCAAATTTACTGCTTTTCAATTAGACATTAAAATTTTAAAACCTTATTCTTTTGATAATTCTTTGTAATGTAGCTTATTCTATAAACTTATTCTCCAGGAAGTAATTTACAATTGCTTCTTTCATTAATACACTTTGTTCACCTGCTTTTAATGCTGGTAAGTGCTCTAAAGTTTTGTAGTGAGGCCAACCGTCATTGTCAAAGTATTCAAACTCATAGTACCCATAAGGCTCTAATAATTTACATATTGCAATGTGCATTAGGTTTATTTTTTCGTCTTTCTTATAGCGTTTTTTTATTTTTCCTAATTCTTGTACGCCTATTAAATATATAATTGCTTCTAAGTCTAATGTTTCACCATCTCCAAAGCGCTCTGATATTTTGGTAACAACCGATTGCCATCGTTGTTTTAATTGTTCATCTCTTGCCATATTATTTTATAATAAGTTGACAAAGATACAATTTGCAATTTGATTCTGTTTTATTCTGTTGAGGTTGATACCATATTTTACAAATTGGAATCATTATTGTATAACGGACTAAGATTGAATTGTTTTTTTGAGGTTTGTCTTTTTGAGATAATGCGCAAAAAGACCTGATTTTGGATGAATTATTTTTTAAAGTAAGTCATAAGATGAGTTTTTGTAATATATTCGTAATAAAAATAGGTTGATGGTTTTAGATATAATCACTGGTATTGTTTTAGTATATGGTATTTATATAGGTTTGAAGAAAGGTTTGTTTGTTTCTGTAGCAGCCTTTTTATCAATTCTTATTGGTATAATTGGCGCTTTGAAGTTTTCGAACGTTGTCAAAGAATTGCTGTTCACTAAATTAGGATGGGATACCTCTTTTCTGCCTATTATCTCTTTTATCTTGACCTTCTTCTTATCGATTTTACTTGTGAAATTCGTCGCTAATATGCTGACTAAGGTTTTCGAGACTGTTTATTTAGGTTTTGTTAATCGACTTTTTGGTGCTTTGTTCCAAATCCTTGTAGTTATCTTGGTAGGAAGTGTTTTTCTTAGTTTATTCGATGAGGTAAATAATATATTCAAGCTTGTGGAAACAGAAACTTTGCAGCAGTCTTATAGTTATAAGACTTACTTAGTTTTATCGGAAGACATTCTACCAAGTTTGTACAATATGGTTAAGTCCTTGTTTGCAAGAAGCGTGGACATGCTTACTACACCAGAGGAACCTACAGCTGTTTAATCGATTGTGTATAGGGCTAAAAATAAAAAAGGGGACAAAAGAAATTATTCTTTTGTCCCCTTTTTTACTATATCACTTTGATGGATTTCTTCTCTATCCAACCCTCTTCTTGGTTGTCCAATTGTACCTTTATCCAAAGAGATTTTTCTTCCAATACATGAACTCTTGTTCCTTCGTGGAGCTCTCTAATGGTATCAGAAGTATGTCGCGCTTCACTTTTTAGCTCTAAGACTTTGTCGAAAATGATTCCTGAATAAGCGTCACTTTTATAATGGTCTTCAAAGTAAGCGCTATAAGCTGTCACTAAACTTAAAAAGAGAAAGAGTATAAGGCAGGTAAAGCTTAGTTTCTTTACATTACTTTTAGTGGTTAAATAGTAGCAGATAAAGCAAATTAAGACTAAGAATGCTGCAAGTGTACTCAGAGTAGCCCATTGATTAACTGTTAGTATTCCTAAACTTTGGTGTATGATATCTTGTTGGTCGTATTCTTTTACAATAGTAATATCATCTTCAAGATTCTTTCGAGCATAATTTAGATTTGTGAGAAAGGCCTGGGTATCTGGAGCTAACTTTAGCGCTTTTTCATAATAGTAAATAGCATCTGTATTGTTATTTAATTTATAATAAGCATTGGCCAAATTGAAGAAAACCTCAGGAGAATTATCTTTCTCTTGGATTAACTCGTGATAGATTTCTATAGCCTTTGCATAATTCTCTTTTATATATAAGCTATTAGCATTGTCAAACTTCTTTTCCCACTGACTTTTGTCTTGTGCGAAAGAAACAGATGGTAAAGCAAATAATAGGATATAGATTATATATTTCATCATTGTTTACTTTAATTGTTTTTCTAATTGACTTATTACTTGTATAGCAGATTCGTAATCTTTGTTTGTATCTACCTGTTCAGTGGGAGTGTATCTTGCCCATTCACAAGCATTCTTTAGCTCCATAAATGCAGTAATTTGCTCCTCTGTCACTTGGTTATCTTGCAGTAGATCCTGAATTGTTTCATTACTCATCTCTGATGTTTCTATTTTTAGTTTAGCCTTAAGGAAGTTGTGTAAGCAACGTTCTAAAGCTTCATAGAAACTATCTTTGTCTTTTAAGTGCTTTTTAGCTTCCGATAAATATTTGCGCGCTAATCGGTTGTTCGTGCGTAATCGGTTTCCTTCTATGTCATTGTCTAAAGAGCGTTTTCTATTCACAGCCAATACAAAGAATGGAATTGCAGCTATTGGAAATAATGTCAATAGGTAATAAGTAGTCGACAACCAATAAGCTGTTTCGGATTCAGTAGAAATAAAAGTAGCCGTGTTCTCTATGGGTTGAAATAGTTCACTATTGTCTATTGCCTCAGAGTCTTGAGCATGTTGAATTGTTGTGTTTGTTGGCAATGCAGGCCCATCTATAACGGCAATCTTTAGACTATCTGTCGAAATGGTTTTATACGATTTACTCGATAGATCAAAGTATGAAAACTCCATAGGCTGAATATAGTAATCCCCTTTGTATTGCGGAATAATAGTATATTCATTTGCTCTTTTTCCCTGTAATCCGAATACAGTTGGAGTAACCTTCTCTGTGTAAACGGGGTCATATAACTCTAATGCCGAATGAGCTTTTGGCTCGGGAATCGTTAATAAATTCAGGTTCCCTTGACCAGATACTTCCACTTTTAAGGTGAATGGATCACCAGCTTTTAACTCTCTTTTGGAAGGAGTAACCTTAAAGTTGAGTTTTCCTACGCCACCACTGAAATTGAGTGGTTTACCTTGCTCTGGCAATGCTTTGCTATTTATAGTAACCTTATTGGTGCCAATTTCTTTTTCGACATAGCCAACTTCAGGAAAACCGAAGAAATCTCGTCTACCTGTATAAACTTGCGCTTGAACATCAAGAACAAGTGGATCTATAGTATAACTACCTACTTCTTGTGCCATAACTACATCTCTTTTGATTTCGATGTAGTTGTATGTTTCTCCTTTGTATTTCCCAACCTTTATTTCAGGTTGTCTTGTTGGGGGAATAGTATGTACCCAAAAATCTTTGTACGTAGGTATTTTTTTACCACTATAACCAGAGAGTCCTTCTTTAAAATATATTTTAAAACTAATGTTTACTGGCTCATTAACATAAGGATTCGCGTTGCTAACCTCGGTCACTAAATGTATGTGCTCGAGGGATTGTTGTTGAATTTGATTTAATTCACCACTACGTCCCCTGTTTGGAGTATTTTGCTTTTGTACTGCGTCAACAAAAGTAATGGATAGGGGATTAGTTTTATATTCTTTACCCTCAATCTCAATAGTGGCAGGTCCAATTTTGAAATTACCTTTTCGAGTCGATTGTAAGAAATAAGAATAAGTCTTCGAAAAAGTCTTTTTGCCATTTATCCATGACTGACTAACAGCTTGATTAGGCCCTCCAACGATTTTTAAACCATTGAAGTTTGGTGGGGTAAAGTTATCTCCATCACCATCCATTACGAAGTCAATACGAACATGTTCATTTAGGGGCACATTTTCTCTGCTAACTTTTGCTTCGAAAGTGTATTGTGCCCATAATGCTTGACTACAGATAAAACATATTAATAGTATGTATTTCTGAAATGATTTCATTTTCTACCAGTCTTTTTTGCGTTCATTCTTTTTGTCACCCGTATTTTTTCCTTGTGTGGCAGCCCCTTTGCCTTTGTTGATGATTCGTTGTTGTACTTGTTTCTCTTTTGTTTCAAGTGACTGTAATATCTGATTCATTTGAGCTTGTGTTGCCGTTTGTGGCATTTGACTCATATTACTTGGCATTGGCTGCTGTTGTGATGGTTGATTCTCTTTATCCTTGTCAGAGTTGTCTTTATCTCCATCTTTTTCATCAGAATCTTCCTTGTCCTCTTCTTTATTTTCTTGCTTCTTGTTATCCTTGTTTTGAGGTTTTTTATTTTCCTCCTCTTTGTTTTCTTCTCCTTTTTTATCTTTCGGATCTTTATCCTGATCCTTTTTATCTTTATCCTGACCATTTTGGTCTTTATCTTGACCTTGTTGATCTTTGTTTTGATCCTGTTGATCTTTGTTTTGATCCTGTTGATCTTTGTTTTGATCCTGTTGATCTTTGTTTTGATCCTGTTGATCTTTGTTTTGA
>NZ_WSPP01000379.1:0-8657 GCF_009767705.1 Myroides sp. LoEW2-1
TAAAGCATTCAGAGCTCAGTTTAGAGGTGTAAGAGATATTGATTTCTTTTTATACAGATTGACTAAGCTTTATGCCTAAACACAACTTTTGAGATTGATCCGGAATAAGGATTAACTTTAGTAGATAGCTAAAAATAAAAACGGGAGAATTGAATTTTTTGTTCAATTCTCCCGTTTAGTACTCGGAGCGGGACTTGAACCCGCACGGGCATTACTACCCACTGGATTTTAAGTCCAGCGTGTCTACCACTTCCACCACCCGAGCGTCTTGATGTAGACTACAATACTTGTTCTGTATTGCGAGTGCAAATATAGAATGTAATATTTTAGCACACAACTTTTAAATGATGTTTTTTTGATGAAAAAACACATTATTTCTTTAGGTGTTGATTAATAGTTAGTTATTGAGTGTTTTTTGTGTGTATTATTAGTGTAATAAGTAGATACGGTTAATAAAAGTGAAGAATATGATAGCAGAAAGATTGACTTTACTCTTTTGTTATACTATCAAATAGTGGACTTGCTAACTTAGTTGAAGTTACTATTAGCAAAGAGCATAGGGATAGTGAGATTAATCTATTTGAATGCTCTGCAAAGTATTCTGACAGTATTATTCTTTAAAACTTATTGTAATCCTTCATAGAACAAAGATGTTAATCTGAACTTCCTTTCTAAGTTTTTTAATATTTGTTATTTAAGTGTATTTTTTATGTATTAATATATTTATTTAAGTTAATTTTATAATACTTTATGTGTTTTTAATTAAAAATTATTTGTTAATGTGAAATTGAATGATCAATTACCTGATTTGATGATGGAAGCTTAAATTGGTAAGTAGATTAATGACAAGAGAAAGAAAGGAACTGAGAACATGAAAAAGTGGAGTATATTTTTAGTATTATCTGTTTTAATGGTTGGCTGTATAAAAACCACAAAAAACAGTAATAAGAAAGAGGTGAAGTATTTAGAGAAATATGAATGGTATGCAAGGGAGAGTTGGGATGGTAGATTTCCGATGTATTTACATGAGGGATATTACACTTTAGAAGGTGGTGGTACTAAATATATCCCTAATGGATTTAGTGCAGGAGATTGGGGACAGGGTATGTCTATTCATTCCGGCAGTAATGATGTATCTGCATTACCGATTAGATTATCTGTTAAATATATCTCCTTTGCTGAAAAGAAATGTTATGCTGGTGATTTTGAATTACCAACAGATACAATAAAAAAGTATTTTAGTATAGGTGGAATAGATGAAAGTAATGGTGAGTATTTTGGATATGAAAACATAATTACTGGAATAACACCAGGAGGAACAGTAGTAGTTTGGGTAAAAGCGTTATTTGAACAAATCGAGATTGTGCGTTTTCAGGCAGAAGAGATTGATTTGATAAATGTGAGAGACGTATGGCCTAGTTCTGTAGTTAGTCAAGAGGACTTTTATAATTTAGAAAAAGAGTTTCCAGAACAATTTCCTTATATAAAAGAGCATGGTGTACCATTTGGAATTTGGGATAAATACCGTACACGTTTTAATTGGGAGCTAAAATGGGATTTGCCTAAAGAATATGAAGTGTATCAGTATAAGATTTCAATGTTTAATAAGGAAAATTGTTATCCAATCTTATTTTTTAAGGAATATCCTAGGAACCAATTGAAAAACAAAGATAAAGCCATTCCTTTATTTATTGTATTAATGATTAGTAAGAAGGGGACAAAGCAAATCGACTATATAGCAATGCATTACGATTTTGAAGAGATGTATAAGATAATGAGTACCACATCTAATCCTAACACGTTAATAATGATAAAGTTTAAGCTTAATGAAGATTTTTCTACAGAGTGGTATGTAGAAATGGAAGGGAAAAAATATCCGATAAAAGGAATTAAGCCAATTAAAATTATTTACGGAGAGAATTCTGAAAAAGATAGTGAGTGGGAGAGATACCAAGAGTATCTAAAGAATCCAAACAAAGCGATATAATGAGTAGGTTTTTTTCAAGTAAAAAGGAAGCGTATTCCATTTTCGGGTGTCATAATTCATTAGAGTTTAGACAAGGGAAGAATCATGTTTTTCTATATGGAATTATGATTGATTATAAAGGGAGTATAAGTGATCATTGGATACATTTCTTATGTGAGGTAAATTATCTGAATGATTGTGTTGTTCAGATAAATCAAAACCAAGTGTATCTTAATGATCAATTACCTGATTTGATGATGGAAGCTTAAATTGGTAAGTAGAGAAAGTAGATTAATGACAAGAGAAAGAAAGGAACTGAGAACATGAAAAAGTGGAGTATATTTTTAGTATTATCTATATTTATTGTGCATTCTTTTTGTAAAAAAACATAAAAGTTGCTTTTGCTTAATTACTTTTAAAGGTTGTCATGAGTGTGAATTTAGCTTGTAAAAAGTATGTTGTTCCATGTAACTAAAATTGAATGAGCCTTATAATTCTAAAATGGATAAAGAATTATAAGGCTTGTTTTTTATTCAGTTGTTTCTGTTAGTTGTTTAAACAGTGTTATTGCTTCAGTACTCCAATCTTGTGTAAGTGCAGGATAATTATCAGCCAAACCAAAGGTTGTATACATCACATTTTCCCAGCAGTACTCAGCCATTTCTTCCACTTCATTTCCACTGTCTTCAAAATCCTCAAGATCTTCGGCAGAGAAATAATAAGTAGCAAAGTGTTCTTTGCTATCTAAAAGTAATTTTAGTACCTCAGTTGAGGCAAAGTATGCTGTATAAGCTCCTTCATGTGGTTGTTCTTGCATAGACAGAACCCCTTGTATATATACTTTAATACTTTCTGCGTCTATTCCGTATTTTTGTAGAAAAGGCAACGTGTAATTTTGATGTACATATTGATGATCTCCGTCTACAATGTGGTAGTAGTTAATTAGAAGATTAAAATAACGTCTATCCCATAGTCCTAAAGCCATGACAGCAAAGGTTGAAGGCATCGTACATACCTCTTCATCTACATTAGTGTACCATTCCCATTTTCTCATTACTGTGTTGATATACTCGATCATCAACGGGTGTAGTGCTTCATATTGTACAGCAGTAGCAAATAAATATCTTTGACCACACTCCGGTAGGTTGTCTACCTTCAAATCTTTTAAATTTGGTCCTTCAAATTCAATAGCATAACTCTTAGGAAAGTCATCTTTTAGTAATTTGTTTATATAAGTCAGTACTTTTCGATACGTTTGTTCTGTATCGTCTTGTACTTTTATTCTAATGGTTGCAGTTACATCGTTTGCAATGCAATCTACCTGCTTGTCTTGAAACACAAGAATATCATTTGCAATAGTACCAGCTCCATATTGGTAGAGTTCATCTACTCTTTTGGATCCAAGGCGTTTCGCTAAGTTAAAGTATTTGTTAGCAGTTATAGTGGCATAACTGGCGTCGTATTTTATATGTCCAATAGCCAAATAACACAAGAAACGAAGTATTTCGTCTTGTTCTTGCGTTAAGGGTAGAGGTTCTTGCTTAGTGTCTACTTTGAGCGAACTATCCTTATAACTTACTTGTGGAAATACTGTAGAAATTAGTTTTTTTAATTTCTCACCTAAAGTATAATAATAACTATTGAATCCACTTAAAGCTCTTAGTTTTTCAAAAAAAGCGGTGTATCTTTCTTCAGAAAAAGGAGTTGTTTGAAAGAAATAGTCAATTACAGTACCATTGTAAAATCGCTCACCTGATTCTAATACATAAGGTGATGGATAATCGTCTGCAATCAAACAAGTATTATTGAATATAGCTTCTATAAAGCGATCTAAGAGTGCTTCATTTCCCTCTATTTTTACCAAGTAGTCTAATTCTCTTTTCATTTGTGTAATAAGTACAGATAATGTTTAGTTTGTTTTACGGGACTAAAGGTATAGTTATTTTAAAGAAATCAATCGAATATAGATAGGAGATGAGTTATAAACAAAAAAATCCTAAGCGTAAACTTAGGATTTTTAGTACTCGGAGCGGGACTTGAACCCGCACGGGCATTACTACCCACTGGATTTTAAGTCCAGCGTGTCTACCACTTCCACCACCCGAGCGTCTTAGTGTAGACTACAATACTTGTTCCGTATTGCGAGTGCAAATATAGAATCTTTTTTTATGAAATAAAAAGTCTTTTTTTACTTTTTTTAGATAAAAATACTTACCTATTGGCTATCAGTTTTTTATAGTATTGATTCAAGAAATTATTCTGTTCCAAAGATGTCATCAGCTGATAGATTGCCAAAAATATCAAAGGATAAGTCCAATATCTCAGCGTTGTTGAAGTTTAGTTTTATCTCCTCCATAGCTTTTTCAAATCTCAATTCTGTATTGAATCTCCTACTGTTCGCATATATCTTTTTCTCTATAGCTAAACGGAAGAAGTGTTTGCCTCCTGGAGTTTTGAACTTGATAAAGTTGAGAGAACTAAAGTTTGATCTAAGAAACTCAATATTTGCTTGTACAGCTTCAATGGTCGGATACTCCACACTAGTCATAAGGGTTTTCCCTCTTCTATGTTCAAAAGTGTATTTATATTTTCCGTTCTCTTTAATACTAATAACGAATGCACTCATATCATTTAAGAAACAAAATTAAGAAATCTTCTTTCCTAGAGATACCCTTAAGGATAACTTCTATAGGGACAAAAAAAAATCCTAAGCGTTAACTTAGGATTTTTAAGTACTCGGAGCGGGACTTGAACCCGCACGGGCATTACTACCCACTGGATTTTAAGTCCAGCGTGTCTACCACTTCCACCACCCGAGCAAAAAGTTTGAGCGAAAAACGGGGTTCGAACCCGCGACCTCAACCTTGGCAAGGTTGCGCTCTACCAACTGAGCTATTTTCGCATATTGTTTTTATGAACGTTGCTTTACTTCTGTATTGCGAGTGCAAATATAGAACGAATTTCCGTATCTCCAAACATTCAGATCGAAAAAAAATGAAATATTTTACAAGTTGTTGATTATCAAAAATAAAAAAATGAAAGTTTTTTTATACAAAAGCAGTAGTCCTTCAAAAAGACTACTGCTTATCGTATTATTTGGTAACTAATTTCTTCAATTCATTTAGTTTCATCATGGCTTCAATAGGGGTAAGCGCATTGATATCTGTATTGAGTATCTCCTGTTTAATTTCCTCGAGTAAAGGGTCATCCAGATTAAAGAAACTCAACTGTAAATCTTGTTCAGCAGGTTTTAGAGCTTGTTCTTCTTTTTTGTGTCCTTTTTCGAGCTGTTTTAGCATCTTTTCGGCGCGATTAATTACTGTTTTTGGCATACCAGCCATTTTTGCTACGTGAATACCAAAACTATGTGCGCTACCTCCTGGTACTAATTTTCTAATAAAAAGCACGTTATCTTTAAGCTCTTTTACTGATACATTAAAGTTTTTAACGCCATCAAAATATTCTTGCATATCATTTAATTCGTGATAATGAGTTGCAAAAAGTGTCTTGGGTTTTGTTGGATGTTCATGCAGGTATTCTGCAATCGCCCAAGCAATGGATATACCGTCATAGGTACTTGTTCCACGGCCTATCTCATCTAACAATACTAAACTTCTATCGGATATATTATTTAGAATGGATGCTGTTTCATTCATTTCAACCATGAAAGTAGATTCTCCCATTGAAATATTATCTGAAGCTCCAACACGGGTGAATATTTTATCTACAACGCCCATTCTAACTGCCGTAGCAGGGACAAAACTCCCCATTTGTGCCAATAATACAATCAAGGCAGTTTGCCTTAAAATAGCTGATTTACCTGACATATTAGGTCCCGTGATCATGATGATTTGCTGGGTATTGTTGTTTAAATATACATCATTAGATATATAAGGTACATCATGTGGTAACTGTTTCTCAATGACAGGGTGCCTACCTTCAGTGATTTCTAAATCATAGCTGTCGTCAATTGTAGGTCTAACATAATTGTTGTCAATAGCCAATTGTGCAAAGGACGCTAAACAGTCAATTTGAGCTATTAGATTAGCATTTAATTGTACGGGTTTTATATATTGCGCACACCAATTGACAAATTCGTCGTATAACTCTGTTTCAAGTTTATATATTTTCTCCTCTGCTCCTAAGATTTTGCTTTCATACTCTTTTAATTCTTCGGTAATGTATCGTTCTGCATTAACCAAGGTCTGCTTTCTAATCCAGTTTGAAGGAACTTTATCTTTATGAGTATTGCGCACTTCTATGTAATAACCAAAAACATTATTAAAGGCTACTTTTAGTGAAGGGATACCTGTATTTTGGCTTTCTCTTAATTCTATGGCTTCTAAGAAGGTCTTTCCTGAGTGGGATATACTTCTTAATTCATCTAACTCTTTATTTATTCCTTGCGCGATGGCATTTCCCTTAGTGATTGATACAGGAGCCTCTGGGTGAATTGTTTTTTCAATTCTTTCGCGCAGAAGTCCACAATCATGTAAAGCGTCTCCAATGCCTTTTAAGGCAATATTCTTACTTTTTAATGCATGTTCTTTGATGGGAATAATAGCATCAAGTGACTCTCTAAGATAGGTTAACTCCCTTGGTGAAACTTTACCTGTGGCTATTTTAGAAGTTAGTCGTTCTAAATCAGATATCTGTTTAATCTGTTTTTGAAATACAGTCAATAAGGCAGTCTCTCTTTTTAATTCTTCTACTACCTCATGTCGTTCTACTATTCGCTTATTGTTCTTTAAAGGTAATGCTAACCAGCGTTTTAGTAAGCGTCCTCCCATAGGAGAAATCGTTTTATCTATGACACTAAGCAAGGTAATAGCATTTGGATTTGTGCTATTGTAAAGCTCTAAATTGCGTATAGTAAATCGATCCATCCACACATAAGCATCTTCTGCTATGCGTTGGATATTACTGATATGCTGTATCTTGGTGTGTTGTGTTTCAGATAGATAGTATAAGATAGCACCTGAAGAAATAATACCTTCTTCCAGATCTTCAATCCCATATCCCTTTAATGAGTTTGTATTAAAGTGCTTAGTAAGGGAATCAAAGGCAAAATCTTCTTTGAATACCCAATCGTCTAAAAAGAAAAGGTTGTAATTGTTGCCAAAGTATTCTTGAAACTTTAGTTTATTGTTTTTTTGTACCAGTACTTCACTTGGGTGAAAATTCTGTAATAGTTTATCTATATATTCACTATCGCCTTCAGAAGTTAAAAATTCTCCTGTGGATACATCTAAAAATGAAATACCAATATTCTTTTTTGCAAAGTGAATTGCACATAAGAAGTTGTTTGTTTTTGATTGTAGTACTTCATCATTAAGTGCTACACCAGGAGTTACAAGTTCTGTGACACCTCTTTTTACAATTGTCTTTGTTGTTTTAGGATCTTCTAATTGATCACAGATTGCCACTCGTAAACCAGCTTTTACTAATTTTGGTAAGTAGACGTTGACTGAGTGATGTGGAAAGCCTGCAAGTTCAATTTCACTTGCAGTACCTGGAGATCGTTTGGTAAGTGTAATGCCTAAAATATTTGCAGTTCGAATAGCATCTTCTCCAAATGTTTCATAGAAATCACCAACTCTAAATAACAAACAAGCATCAGGATACTTAGACTTGATGTCATTGTATTGTTTCATTAGAGGAGTTTCTTTTGGAGCTTTAGCCTTTGCAGCCATATTGTGTACTTTTTGTGATTTGTACAAATATAAGACAGAAAATGAAATGAGGGATTTCATTCCACCAATTAATGAAACTCGAATGCCGAGAATGAATCAATTAGTAGATTTCATTAATGTTGTGATTCACCTTGAGCAAAGTTTATTTTAAAGGAATGCCATAATGACGTTTTAGACTGCGAATAATTATTGAGGTGAAAACCGTAATCAATAAGCCAATAAGACAGCCAATAGTCACTGATAAAGTTCGAATTACAGGAGTTATTTCTACTCCCATTTCTGTTGTATGAGGTTGTATGAGAATGATTAGAAGAGCAACTAAAGCAACTCTTGCCATATTTAGAATATTGAAAAAGTAGCAGGTCAAGATGGTGATGAAAACTCCGAGTAAACACACATAGAAGTTTACGTTGGGCTGTATTTCTAAACAGATAAGTCCTGCAATAGAACCGACTAAATTGGATTTGAATCGCTCGACAGATAATTTCTTTGAGTTTTTACCCTCAGGAGAAATGACAAGCATAATTGAAATAATCGTCCATATTAATTGATAGTCCGGGAATTGCAATAACAAAGCGTAGCCAATAGCAAGACCTATTGTACAACGTATGGTGTAAATTGTTACAGGTGAAGTTATTATCCGGGTTATTAAATTCGCAAACATAAAAATTAAATTAAGCTTGCAAAAGTACTTATGTTATCTTAGAGAATCAATGAAATATGTCCTTTTCTGTCAAAAATCAATTAGTCAATTGTAGTAAAACTAAAAATACAAACGGTTAGCAGTGAAATTAAAATCGAAAAGTAGTACAAGAAGCGTGGGTTGTTTTTTTCTGCTGTTAAATTGAATAAGATGATGCTTGGTAGGATTATTAATGCTGTGATACATGGTAACCAAGCAATATTGAAAAGTGTCGAAAAGTATTCATTCAGATACAAAGAAGTATGTATACTACTATACAGTAATACGCAAAAGAAAATGTTGTTTACTATATTGA
>NZ_WSPP01000050.1:0-1147 GCF_009767705.1 Myroides sp. LoEW2-1
CATATACAATTTAATGTGTTTTATTATAGGTTAATTGTTGATATTTTAACGATATTTGTAAAGAAGAAGAATTGTAAGAATACAAAAAAACAAAAACAAATGAGAAAAATATTACTATGTCATGGATTAAGACAATGCATTTTCGTTTTGCTTATGTTGTTTGTCATAACTAATAGCGCATTAGCTCAGGTTACGATTGGTACTGGTGAACCTGCTGTAGAAGGGTCTCTTTTAGAGTTAAAGAACTTAGAGAATAAAACAGGGGAAGAAGCAAATGCCAATAAAGGACTTGGTCTACCGAGAGTGGATTTAACAGATGTGGAGATGCTGTATCCTATGTTTGAACCTGGTTATGATAAAAGTGTTCAGGATGAGGCTCACGCAGGCTTGGTTGTTTATAATGTGAATGAAGATTTGCAAGATGGTAAAGGAAAGGGAATTTATGCATGGGATGGAGAATCGTGGGTTTTTATTGGTGGACCAGGTAAAATATTAGAATTGGCACTTAGTACAGATCAACTATTTCTGTGGGAAAATAGCCCAACAGGGGAAGTGACATTGACGGCTAAAAAAGATGGTTTAGCATGGGAGAAAAGTGTTGAAGGAGACATTGTTTCTACATTTGAAAGTGTTACAAACGGCAAAGTAAGTACATTGTCATTTACAAGAAGCGAGACCGTTTTTGGTGATGAGATTTATACTTTTAAATTGGTTGATAAGCCTGAGGTTTTCACACAATTAAAAGTGAGTAATTTGAATTTAGTACTTAGTAAACCAATCATAAGAGTTGGGTCTGGTAGTGTAGATGGCGCAATAAATTCATCGAGTATTGTTACGGCTTATGGAGGAGGAAGTGCTAACTGGGAAGTATTCGATTATGATCGAAACGCTTTCAATTGGACGAAAGAACCTAAAAATGTAAATGGCCATCTTCAGTTCGAGTTAGGAGTTGCTAAAGCAACAGGGGTTGTACGTGGTAATATACAAGTTCGTCATCTTGATCAACCTGAAATTGTGAGAACTATAGTAGTAGAGCAAAATGCTAATTAACGTGAGTTCGATATAAGAAAAAGCAAAAAAAAGCTATAAAAAAAGAGATAGGATTAGTATATTTAAGGTTCTGAATCACAAATATTTAACTAAAACT
>NZ_WSPP01000380.1:0-1786 GCF_009767705.1 Myroides sp. LoEW2-1
ATGAAACACCATGGAAATTCTTACGAGAATTAACAGCAAATACTAATATTGTTGCAGTTCCTTTTAAAAGGAAAGTATTTGCATTAGGAACACTAAGCGAGATAAACTCTACTTTTCGAACTTTTATTAAATCAGATATAAAGAGAGTTCCAATATCTCGTTTTGATATTGAGAATGTTAGTGCATTCAAATCATTAATGTTAAAAGCAGTAACCAGATTTTTTTGTGATACGAAAAGTGTTAATTCTAATTTTAAAGACAAAATTTGGATGAGTAGTCCATCTTCTAATTATGGGGGTATCAGAGTACATAAGGCTATCTATATTTCCTTCTTTTTTGATAAGAATTCAAAATTTGGTTATTTATCTTTTACACCTACATTATACCTAGATTCAGATTTTGAAATATCTAAAATTCAAAAGCAGAATACTGGTAAAAGGATGTTGGAGAAATTATACAATAATAAATACGATGAAGAGTTAGAATACTGGAACAATGTCCTTTTTAATAATCAAAATATTAAATTTGAATATCCTGTTAACTCAGGTACAGGTTTCATTTTCCAAATTTCATCAAATACAGCATTTGGTGAAATTAATGTTCTTGACAATAATTACAAATCTTTTATACCTAAAAATTACAATAAACAACAAACACAATTTAAAGGAGTACAATTTTTAGAACCTCAGTTAATATTCAAAAATATAGGCTCAGATTTAGATTTCAAAGATTATCATCCTATGCGAGGATTAGTTAATAATCGTCCTTATGATGTAAATTTAAATGGTAAGATTCTATCAAATGAAATAAATCTATCTGTAATCTGTAGTAGTAACTACGCCTCTAATTTAAGTGATTTTTTATCAGATTTACAACTAAAGCATAGTACTCAAAACACTAATCCTGATTATTTAATTGACTATCCTGGCTTCTATAATATATTTAACATTCCTTTAAATATTCCTTCTAAAAATGACAAAAACAATTGGCTTGATATAAATTTTATTCCTGACCTCAATAAAGAAACACACCAAAATGCCTTGAACTTAGCAAGATTAATTACTAATAAAATAGAAAAAATTAGTGCGACACAAGGATCTAGCACAATAGTTATCTTTATTCCATTAGAATGGAAACAATTTGAAAATTATATCAATGATGAAGAAAGTTTTGATCTACATGACTATATCAAAGCTTTTTCAGCTTCAAAAGGTATATCAACTCAATTAATCAGAGAAGATACCTTGTTTGATAAATTAAAATGTCAAATATATTGGTGGTTATCATTATCCTTTTATGTAAAATCATTACGTACTCCATGGATTCTAAATAATCAAGAAAGAAAAACAGCATATGCTGGTATAGGATATAGTATATCAAAAATACATAACAAGTCAGAAATTGTTATAGGATGTAGTCACATATATGACTCTAATGGTCAAGGATTGAAATATAGATTAGCTAAAATAGATGACTATTATTTAGACAAACAAAATAATCCATACCTATCATATAAAGATGCATTTCAATTTGGTGTTTCTATTAGAGAGCTCTTTTATCAATCTATGGACACATTGCCTGAAAGAGTTGTCATACATAAAAGAACAAAATTTACAGAAGATGAAATCAATGGAATCAAAGATAGTTTAAGTATAGCAGGAATAAGTAAAATTGATTTAGTAGAAATTAATTTTGAAACTGATACACGCTTTTTAGCAATGAATGTATTCAATAATAATATTCAGATAGATAAATTTCCAATATCAAGAGGAACTTGTATTGTAAC
>NZ_WSPP01000381.1:0-715 GCF_009767705.1 Myroides sp. LoEW2-1
CTAATACACATGAACCCTTAGTGAATAAAGATATTAGTCTTTTATATCAGAACAATACTAATAATACTTCTATTCATCACTTAACAGATAGCTTAGGACAGTTCTTCATAGAAACACCTGAAAATTCTCAGATAATTATTGATGCATTTAATTTAAGAAAGCATTTTTTTATCACTCAAGATACAATCATTAATTTAGAACTCTAATCATGAATAAAAACTTAAATCTATATATCATTTTGTTGGTAATTATTTGTGCTTTACATAGTCTAAAAGCACAAGATAATAATGATTCAATCAATGAAAAATCATTTTGGAATACAGTAATTCCTACTAAATTATCACCTGATGGTAAATGGGCGATTATTTCTCAGACAGACAATACAAGTTCTAAGTCTAATAAAACATACTTTGTAAATACAAAAACTAAGGAAAAAAAAGAGTTTTCACACTTAGATCATTTCTATGATTACTTCTTAGACGATGGCCTTTTTATTGCTAAAGACAATGGAAAAATAATTGTACATACTTTAAATCACAATGACTCTTTAGTTATTTCTAATATTAAAAATTTCGATGTAAGTAAACAAAATCAATTACTTATATATCTAAATAATGAATTTGATGTTAGTATTATGCAACTAAATGAAAAGTTAAATCGTAATAAAATAATACTTACAAAAAGTAATATTCAAAGCTTTTATTTAAGTAAGAAC
>NZ_WSPP01000382.1:0-333 GCF_009767705.1 Myroides sp. LoEW2-1
AGTAAAAGTAAAAGTTATGAAAAAGAGAATTATACCAATTGCTCTATTGTTGAGTGGTATGGTTTCTTATGCCCAAGTTGGTATAGGAGTAAAGGAACCAGATAAATCTGCAATTTTAGAATTACATGCAAAAGACAAGGGGCTTTTGATTCCAAAAATTGCTTTGGTTAGTCTATTAGATAATAATTCAATTCATGGAGGAAATCCTAAAGAAGGGTTATTAGTTTTTAATACTGTAAATCGTCAGCAAAAAGTGGACAATTAAGATACTATAAATAAGATAGTGTTTTCAAAAAATGATAACTTTATAATTATGGGAAGAGTCAGTAAGAA
>NZ_WSPP01000383.1:0-377 GCF_009767705.1 Myroides sp. LoEW2-1
TTCGACTTGCCTTACTCTCTTTTTGTATGCTGTTGTCCAATATGTCTTAGAACGTATTCTTCTTGTTTTTCTCACTTGTGTTTCAAAGCGAGTGCAAAAGTAAAACTATTTTTTAATCTCGCAAAACTTTTTTTTGAAAAATTTCTTTTTCTTTTTTCTTGCGAGCCACAGTGTTTACTGAAGCGGACCGCAAAGATAATACCTTATCTTTTACTTATCCAAACTTTATTTTGTTAAAGTTTTTAAAGCCTTTCAAAGTTATTAATTCTTCTTTACTGCTTTCTTTATATTTAGGAGCGTCTGCCTCTAGAGTCGTTATTACTTCTCTAATGCGGATGCAAAAGTAGTATCTTTTACGCTACTTCCAAACTTTATAA
>NZ_WSPP01000384.1:0-439 GCF_009767705.1 Myroides sp. LoEW2-1
CAGATACATAGGCTTTATAAATGTTAAAATAGAAATCAAAAACACCCCTTACTACTTATTAATCAACACCTTAAACAAAATTAATGGTGTTTTTTATCTTTTAAAAAAAGACATTCTTCTTCACAAATAATTTTATCTGATTGATTTACAAGGCAAAACACTACACCAACCAATTCAAGGGGCTGTACTTTTTGTCGTAAATCCCAAAAAGGCAGTAGAAATTATTCAAAGCAGAGCTGCTTTTAAGTATCAATTTACTTGATTAGTAAACACGCGCATATTAAAACTGCTTTCTGTGCTGTTTCTCTAGGTGTTGCTTGGGGTTTTCTTTTAATAAAACGTTTTGTCAGCAAAACCACATTCAATAAATATCCCTAGTAAGTGCAAACTTAATTGCACTAATTCAAAAATTAAAATACCTAATACATGCCATCATTAC
>NZ_WSPP01000385.1:0-731 GCF_009767705.1 Myroides sp. LoEW2-1
ATTTTCTGCTAGTTATAATATCACAATAGTAGTTATATATATATATTCAATTATTGTTTTTTATATTTTTCGCTGTCGTTTTAATAAGAATTGGTTGACATTTGATACTCTTTTTTTATTAGGTTTTACTATAGTACATTTTCAAGTTCCCCTTTTAGCAAGTCTAGGTATTGAACCTGAAAGGCCAAATTATGTTTGGATAAATAAGAATGTTGTAAATTTTGCTACATGGATGAGCTGCCTTTCTATTGTTTTATGGATGTGGGGATTTCTTTTCTATTTAGAGAAAAGTAAGAAAAAGCGCTATAATCAGAATGTAAGAATAACTAAAATTGAGCTTAATTTTGTAAAATATGACAATATTTTATTAGTTTTTTTTATTCTTTTTGTTGGATTAGTAGGGCGTACTTTTTTTTCTGGAGTTTATGATGGTGGTGATAGTTGGGGGGGAGGTGCCGTATATATATATTTAATATTAAAGTCAATATTATATCTTAGAATTATTTATTTTTTTAGCGATTTTGCTAAGCGTAGTACAAAAAAATCTTTAAATGAAATTATTCTGTACTTGTTTTATAACAAGATCTTTTTTTTCGTTTTAACACTTTATTTCTGTTTATTTTTATTTGCAGGTGATAGAGGTCCTGTTCTACAAATTTCATTGATAATAGGAGCTTCATATGCTATTTTTTTAAAAAGTATTTCTTTAAGAAGATTGTGCATGTTTGTTT
>NZ_WSPP01000386.1:0-778 GCF_009767705.1 Myroides sp. LoEW2-1
CCCTCTTGGGCTCGAACCAAGGACCCTCTGATTAACAGTCAGATGCTCTAACCAACTGAGCTAAGGAGGAAGGTGTGTTACCTTTATTGCGATGCAAATATATATAGAAAATTTAGTTTTACAAACTAAAATACCTCGTAAAAAACAAAAAACACAAATACTTATAGCTAACTTTTTGGTGTTCAAACAAGTATAAATTCATTTTTTTTACCTTAATTACCGAAGATGAACTCTACATATACAAGTACTTCGACAATATAGGCAGTCTCACTTAAAGTCAAACACACAGAACTCCTATTTAGACAAGCACAGTAAGTTATAAGCACACAGTAAGAAAATATCTTCTATTTTGTGAACACAAAACTTTACGTATTAGCAGGAAAAATATGCATCTCAACTTTACACTATCCATTTAAAGATTCTAAAATCTCTTTTCTACAAAACAACCAACTACTTGACTAAATAGAATTATTAAAGCATCTGCTAAATCGTTTAGTATGAAACTAAATTGCTTTTTACATGATAGATAAAGTTGTTAGAAATTAGAAATTTCTTCTCATCAGATAAATAAAACTTTCGGCTTACCCTCCTTATCTCTTGACACAAGTTTCAAACAATAATTCAATATAGTTATTATCTATACTTAGACAATTTCAATAAAAAAAGCCAGACATTACTGTCTGGCTTTCTGCTCCCCCTCTTGGGCTCGAACCAAGGACCCTCTGATTAACAGTCAGATGCTCTAACCAACTGAGCTAAGGAGGAAGGTGTGTTACCT
>NZ_WSPP01000387.1:0-850 GCF_009767705.1 Myroides sp. LoEW2-1
GCTTTAGCCAATGCTTGTTCTGGATCTATTTTCACAAAACGCGCATAGTTAACCAAAGAGAATAAAATATCTCCAAATTCATCTTCCATTTGTGTTTTATCCCCTTTTACCTCTTCTACTTTAAATTCTTCGATTTCCTCTTCAAACTTAGCCCAAACATCTTCTTTGTTCTGCCAATCAAAACCTACTCCACTTGTTTTGTCTTGTATTCTATAGGCTTTGACCATTGCCGATAAACCTTTAGGGACACCTCCTAAGACAGATTTATTTCCTTCCTTGAGCTTTAGCTTTTCCCAATTCGACTCTACTTCCTTTTCATCAGCTACTACAACATCAGAATAAATATGAGGGTGTCTATAAACAAGTTTATCAGACACGCTATTGGCTATATCTGCTATATCAAATAAGTTTTGCTCACTACCTATCTTAGCATAAAAAACAATGTGCATTAAAACATCTCCAAGCTCCTTTTTTAACTCTGGATAATCTTTTTGATCAATGCTATCGGTTAATTCATAAACTTCTTCGATTGTTAAATTTCTCAATGATTCAAAGGTCTGTTTAGCATCCCATGGACATTTTAGTCTTAATTCATCCATGATATCTAAAAGGCGTTCAACAGCGGCCAATTGTTCTTTTCTATTGTTCATAATTTGTTTTTATACCTAGCAAGTTAAAAAATAAAAGCCCGTAGATAAAATCTACGAGCTTTAAATTTATATTTTAGAATAAACTATTTAGCTTCTTCTTCTTCTTTCTTTTCTGCAGCGCTAAAAGCATCAGCAATCATTCCTCTTTTTTGAAGAATATTATACCAGTTTAATACTTTTTTAATATCTGAAGCATATAC
>NZ_WSPP01000388.1:0-220 GCF_009767705.1 Myroides sp. LoEW2-1
AATTTTGTCTGTAGATAACATAGAGATAGTTTTAGTTAAATATTTGTGATTCAGAACCTTAAATATACTAATCCTATCTCTTTTTTTATAGCTTTTTTTTGCCTTTTCTTATATCGAACTTGTTTTGACCCCTATAAACCTAGAGTATTTTTAAATTTTTAAAGTATAATGTTTTAGGCTACTTTTTCTCTGCTACAAATCAAGTGTTTGTCCTTTTCCC
>NZ_WSPP01000389.1:0-908 GCF_009767705.1 Myroides sp. LoEW2-1
ATTACAACAGGGGGTTCTGTTTTAAAAATCATCATATATATACTCGTATCCTACTAAAGTGGGAGGATATTCTATGTACTAAATTTATTTAGGACGCTATTGATCCTATACCTATCTACATGTTACTCTACAATTCAACATAATATCAAATTACTAATTCCCAAAACACAAAAACAAATAACAACACACCATTTTAGCAATTTAACAACCAAAAATAAAAAAATTTAACCATAAATCAACAATCACCCATTAAAATAAAAAGTCCAAACTCCCTTATCTCCCCTAAACAACAATAAGTGAATTGAGAATAAAGATTTAGATAAAAAAGCCCATAGTCAGATTAGAAAGAGAACAATTGCGTAAAAAAGCATCCTTTGAAATCACTCACATATAGAACATTCTACAGTCTGCTAAACATCAACGACTTTTCAATACAACCAAAATCAATGCTATATTGCTCGCACTTTCTTGGGGGATTCTAGGGGGTTGGTAGGAGTTTCCTTGCTGAAACATGCCTTTTTACCAGGAAAAGTGCAAGAATACCCCTAGAAAGGTGCAAGGAAGTCCTAAGAAAATGCACCCTTTTTTTGTTCTCAGTATACTAATAGGCTATGTACAAATTTCACAATAAAGAAAAAGAAGGTTTGATTTGACTTCACTTATACCTAAAGGCAAAACAGGATTATATATAATCCACAAAACACAGATAGAAACAGAGGTCTATAATGTGTTTAAAAAGTAGTGCTAACCAAACTTTGTTTCTGATTCCAACCCTGTAAAATTGTCCCTGAGAAATCACGATAAAAATGGATCAATCTCAAAAGTTGTGTGTGAATTAAAAACTACAGATCTTTGTAATAATAAATAATAACCGTGGAAAACTATATTGAGTTTGTAAAAATGATTTT
>NZ_WSPP01000390.1:0-813 GCF_009767705.1 Myroides sp. LoEW2-1
CTCTTATATACATAGCAAGGACTGCTCACGACATTTGACGTAAGTTGAGTCCACCACCAAGTATTTGTAAGAATTAAATTCATTATTTCACTTTGTATTTGATTACAAATGTAACATACTTTTTTTTAATAATCCAAATTAAAAAACAAAAAAGCGATATATTAAAATTCAATATATCGCTTTAAGTATTATTTTCTTTTTTAATTAAAGAGAAACTACAGCATTTTTCTCTGCAAAGATTTCAGATGTATCATATCCGCTAAAAGCTTCTAAATAAGAGCGGATTGATGTTCCATATCCGTCACTAAAGCCTTGTTGCCCACCACTGTTTAAAAATTTCTTTACTGAACCAGCTCCTCCTAAATGCGCAGCAGCAATGATTCCAGATTCAGTGATAGTAATACCATTAATCCTTTTCCCTTCAAATTTTCTAATCTCATTTCTAAGAATCCACTTGTTTTTTGCTACCAAAGCATCAAATGCTTTTTCTTGTAACAATGGATCATCTAAGAACGTTTTCGTGTCTGTAATACCAATTGATTTAAGTGCTACTTTACCAAATTGATATTTTCCCATGTAACCGAATGAATTAACAATTTTGTATAATCCATATGATTCTCGGACACCTAGTGCCTGCTTGAATCCCATATAGGTCTTTCCTAAAAACGGAATTGCTAAATTATCGTCTCCTTCTATTTGTGTTTCCATTGGATTTACATAAGAAAGAGTCCCTGTAGGAACAATTTTATACTGTTCTAAAAGGCTAATTTCATATTTCTTAAAACCTGAAACTACACCTCCTACTAATAAAGC
>NZ_WSPP01000391.1:0-965 GCF_009767705.1 Myroides sp. LoEW2-1
GTTTTCTTACTGACTCTTCCCATAATTATAAAGTTATCATTTTTTGAAAACACTATCTTATTTATAGTATCTTAATTGTCCACTTTTTGCTGACGATTTACAAGTTTTCTTACTGTATCTTGTCCATTACTTACTAGTAGTACTAAATCATATGTACCTGGTTTATTATATATTAATTCTGGCGGGGTTTTCCCTTCAAAAGAATCTACTTCATTGCCTTTGAATATCCATGAATATGTAAATCCCTCCCCTTTTATTTCATTAGACAATGTCACTTGTACAGGAGGGTAATTACTCCCTTTTATACTGTAAGTAAAGTCTCCACTAATTTGATCTAAAACATTAATTATTTTACTAGTAGTATTTACCTCTCCATCTACATTGGTTACAGTCAATTTTACAGCATACTTACCATGTTTTAAATACGAAATTTTCTCAGGATCTTTTGCCGTAGAAACAGAAGGAGTACCTCCTTCAAATTCCCATTTATAAGTGTCCCCACCACTAGATCTATTTATGAATTGAACAACTACAGGAATACTTTGATCTGAATTTTCAAATTGGTAATCAAATTCTGCTTGTATTTGCTCTGTTGTTTCATTATAACAACTATAAAACACCATACATAAAAGACATAAAACATACCCTAATAAACTTCTCACAACAACTACAATTTAGTTAACATATTTTTTTGCAAAAATACTAATTATTAACACATAAAAGTTAATTAAGTTAATTATTAAATAATAATACACTAATCAATTAAAAAAACACACTTAAAATAAATATTTTACAATTTATTACATATAAAATTACAATTATACTATTTTTATAAAAAAACAAACAAAACAATAAGTATTTAAAAATCAAACTATTGAAAAACAAAAAGCAGAATCAGATTAAGCTTCTTCCTCAATTTATACAGTATTATCACATCGAAAATTAACATACTAAACCGTCCTATT
>NZ_WSPP01000392.1:0-594 GCF_009767705.1 Myroides sp. LoEW2-1
GTTTTATAGGTCGTACAATTATTTCTATTTATGGCACAATGATTATTTTATTGTTATTAGTTAACCATTCGATGTTTAATGACACTTCAAAAAAAACAGAGAATAAAATCACATATCAGTGTGAAATCAAATCTTCAAAAAGTTAGCTCATGTATATAGGTTTTGAATTAAAAAATTTAAAAGAAATTAAATCGTTTGAAAAGTTCTATCAAATCGGAATTGAAAGTTTTGATAACGATAAAGCGCTAATTAAAAGTACTCTAGAAGAATTTATGAATCCAAATGGAAGTCTTAATGGAGATAAAATGCAATCAGTTTGGTTTCCAAAAATTAAGGCAGATATTTTTCTATCTCATTCACATACTGACAAAGATTTAGTAATAGCGTTTGCAGGATGGTTAAAACATACTTTTGATTTAACTGTTTTTATTGATTCCTGTATTTGGGGTTATTCCAAGGATTTACAAAAACTTATAGACAATAACTATAGCAAAAATCCTAACGGAAAATACAATTATGACAAAGTCTTATATGCTTCAAGTCATGTTCATATGATGCTTAATACAGCATTAATGCAAATGATAGATACTTGTG
>NZ_WSPP01000393.1:0-592 GCF_009767705.1 Myroides sp. LoEW2-1
GATAATAGGAGCTTCATATGCTATTTTTTTAAAAAGTATTTCTTTAAGAAGATTGTGCATGTTTGTTTTTATAGGAGCAGTTACTTTTACAATCTTAAAATTTGGTAGATCAAGAGATATCAATCAAGTTGAACAAGGAAATATATTCGAACGTGGCTATACTAATTATAAAAATCATGAAAATGATGTTGGATTTACAGATGAACTTGCTCTATCAGTTAGAATACAATATAGAGCATTAGATGTTGTTCCTGACAAACATCCTTATTTATATGGTATAACTTTTGTAACGGGGACTTTAAGTGCTATTCCTTTTGCAACATCTACTTTTATGAATACTTTTAATATACCAGAAGAGTATGTCGCTACTACTACCTTTTTTACGTATTTAGGTCAAGGGAAAAATCCAACTTCAGGTGAAGGTTCTGAAATATTGGGCGATATCTATGTTAATTTTGGTTTGTATTTGACTTTTGTGATAATGATTTTGTTTGGTTATGTCACGAGTATAGTTTATGTAAATGCATTACAGATGAAATTCAATTATATTATTATACTTATTCTATTAACTGGAGTTTCAATTTATTGGAAT
>NZ_WSPP01000394.1:0-417 GCF_009767705.1 Myroides sp. LoEW2-1
TAATAATACGTAATGCCATTATTTGTTTCACTAATTACTTTTTTTTTATCTCCTATACTAATATTGTTTATTTTTAATTTACTTGTTATACTTATTTCCATAATTTTTAATGATATAAATATTTTCGTTTTAATCTCTTACCTTCTTTGCTTGTAATATAATCATTGTCAATAGCATAATCAATCATATCTTTCATACCTTCATTATACTTTCCTCCAAATTTTCGTTTTATATCTTTGATATCCATTTCAATTGCCTTTCCAAACTTCCCTCTTCTAATCAAATCTTCTTGAACTTACCTCCATATAACAGCAGAATCAAAGTATCCACCCTAGCAAGTACATCTTGTGAGGTATAAAAATTATTCTACAGCGTCAGAGATTGCCTTTTTATAGTTATGAGGATATAAATCTGTAA
>NZ_WSPP01000395.1:0-358 GCF_009767705.1 Myroides sp. LoEW2-1
TTAGGGTGGTTATTGCGGCGGGGCTCACCTCTTCCCATTTCGAACAGAGAAGTTAAGCCCGCTAGCGCAGATGGTACTGCTAACCAGTGGGAGAGTATGTCGCCGCCCTTCTTTTGAAATCCTTGCTGATTTCCAGCAAGGATTTTTTATCTAAAAACATTAATACAAGCAAAATACAAAAAACTTTAAAAAATAAAGCCGAATTAGTTTGGTTTATAAAATAAAGTTTTCTACTTTTGCACTCGCTTTGAAACATAAGTGATAATAACAAGAAGAATACGTTCTAAGACATATTGGACAACAGCATACAAAAAGAGAGTAAGGCAAGTCGAAAGATTTGAATTAACGCGCTAATCGA
>NZ_WSPP01000396.1:0-881 GCF_009767705.1 Myroides sp. LoEW2-1
ATACTCAACCGTAACTCCGTTAATACCACCGGGAGTTTGTCCCATACTCCAGAGGGAGCACAGTAAAACAATTACAGTAAAAAATCTCTTCATATTACAATTAAAACTATTTGATTTCAGGTCTTAAGAAAAACCTATGTCTTTATAAAAAAACAAAATAACTACTACTAAAACGTTAATTCAATTAACATCTATTTCAAATTTAAGCCAATTTATATAATAATCAAACATAAAAAGGGAAACATAATAATAAATTGCAGGTATTCTATCACACCAAGCTTTTTATTAACCATTTTTCAAAATTGAAAAGAAGAATTACGAGACATCCTTATTTTCGTTAAAAAGTTCTACTTTAAAATTTATAAAACAGCTCAAATCACTATACAAATCAAAGATGTAGATGGTCTATATGTAATTGTACATTTCAATTGTTTCAATAAGCAAAAAGAAAAAAATAGAACAGAAAGATTATTTAACCGAGTCATTTACTTACCTTTAAGAAAAACAATTCTTAAAATAAAGAAGTATGACACTGATAACAACACAAACATCTTTATTTACACCGATGCCATTAGAGATAGCAGGCATTGCAACATTAACTGACATTAAGCTTGTCTTGAATATATCTTTTGCAATCGTATTCTGTATAATTACTTACCGATTACTTCGGGATATACTATTTTACAAAGTTCCCTTTCGACAAGCTATTCAAAAGCGAATAGCGCCGATATTTACGGTTACACTATTATACCTAATTGTTCAAATACTGATTTATATAAACTAAAAGAGGCTGTCTAAAAAGCCTAAAAAACAAAACCCCGTCTAAAAAAGGCGGGGTTTTTTCATTGTTTGTCCTCAAAAATAATTATCTTCAAGGTGCA
>NZ_WSPP01000397.1:0-1508 GCF_009767705.1 Myroides sp. LoEW2-1
AAAGAAGACAGTTGTATAATCAACAAAAATTAATAAATTTATAACTAAAACACTATCTTATGCTTACGTCCTAAAAGTCTACATTAGTTTGAAGACATACAAGAGCGTATTCCTCTGTTTGTTTAACAGAGTGGTGCCCTAACATTTCCTTTACTACATGAATAGGTACACCATTGCATAGAGTAACGGTACTTCCAAAAGTTCTTCTCGCTTTATGAGTATTTAATTCACTTATTTCGCATAGTGAAGCAATCTCTCTTAAATACTCATTCATTTTTTGATTAGAACGAACAGGAAGAACAATATCTTTACTAATGCAATCAGGATGATTTTTATACTTTTCCATTATCTCAATAGCTTTAGGTAGTAATGGAATAGTAATATTAGCATCTGTTTTTTGTCTATTGGTTCTAATCCATAGATTACCTTCTTCATCTTTTGTAATATCACTTTTCTTTAACTGAAATACATCGATATAGGCAAGACCTGTATAACACTGAAAAACAAATACATCTCTTACCGTACTTACTCTATCATTTTGGAACTCTTTGTTTTCTAAAATACATAGTTCTTGTTTACTTAAAGGTTTCTTATTTAGCTTCGTCTTTTTAGGTTTGTATTGTACAAAAGGATTAGAAGATATTATTCCCTTAGCAACTGCTCGTAGAACAATCTTTTTGAAGTTTGAGATATACTTTATAGCCGTATTGTTAGAACACGCTCTAACGGTCTTTAAATAGTGTTCATAACCAATTACAAACTCATAGTTAAGTTCTCTAAACTCTATGTCTTCTTTACCATATACATAACGGATATATTCCCCAACATGTGATCTTGCTGTAACATATCTTTCATGTGTTCCAATAGCATACTTTTTAGGTACAAGTTTAAAAATTTCATCATTGTGTTTTTGGAATTCTTCTAAAACTTTAATCCTACTAGTTCCTTTACCTTGTATATGATCCATAAGAATTGAAGCAGTAATAGGTAATTCGTTACTTAATAGCTCTAATTTGTACTTAGTAATCTTAGATACGATTGTATCTAAAATATAATTTAATGTTTTGGCATCTTCTTTAACGCCATTGGCACGACCTGCTTTTTGGTTCCATCTTTTGATATCCCATTTGTGACTAAGGGAAGTCTCTTTGCGAATACCATCTACTGTGATTCTAAGATAAACACCTCTTGAATCACTTTTCTTTCTAGTTGGTTTGAGAAAGAAATTAATTGATAACTGTTTTTCTAACATAATTCAACTGTTTTTAAATATTAATAAATGTCGAATTAAAACGTTCCAAAAACACAGTTTAAAACTCTCTGGTACCCTTTGGCGTCAAGGTTTGTCAAGTTGAAAGGTGCACATCGCTTGGATATATTTTTGTGCACCTAATCAAGAATATTTTTAAGGGATCAATCTCAAAAGTTGTGTGTGAATTAAAAACTACAGATCTTTGTAATAATAAATAATAACCGTGGAAAACTATATTGAGTTTGTAAAAATGATT
>NZ_WSPP01000398.1:0-764 GCF_009767705.1 Myroides sp. LoEW2-1
TTCTAAGACCAAGTTCTTTTACACTACCTATTACCTTAGCAGGATTTCCTCCAACGATAGAATCGTTAGGAACACTTTTCGTAATTACAGAACCAGCTGCCACAATAACATTATTTCCAATTGTTATTCCTGGCATTAACAAAGCATTATTTCCAATGTAAACATTATCTCCAATTTTTATTTTACCAAAAAAATCAAAATTTGGATTTTCTTTACGAAATACTCTTGCTGCCCCATGACAAAAAAACTTAACATCAGCTGTTACTCTAACATCATCGCCAATTTCAATTAAATAAGGTTCAGATCCAAAATATTTAGTGCTTAACAAACTATTTTTACCAACTTTAACTCCAAGATATTGAGCATATTTATTGCAGCTCCAAAACCTTTTTCTATACCAATTCAATATTCTATTTATCATCTTTTTAGAGTTCTAATTATATTAAGATCCTTTTTTAAATTAACTACGTGTAATATTCTCAACAAATACAAATATCCTATTAAAAACAGAGGTAAATACAATAAATTATACATGAATTTCAAAGATAACCAAGTATCTAAGCTATAAAAACCTACGATTACAAGCGTCATTGACAAAACCACTTTCAATGTATAAATCAATTCCCGATATGTTGCTTCTGATCGATATACCTTTCTTGAAACATAGTAATTAATAAAATAGCTAATGATACATGTTACTAAATAACCGTACATCAAAATTTCAATACTCTTGTAATAAACTCCAATAACTAAGGATACAATAT
>NZ_WSPP01000399.1:0-4274 GCF_009767705.1 Myroides sp. LoEW2-1
AAAGCATTCAGAGCTCAGTTTAGAGGTGTAAGAGATATTGATTTCTTTTTATACAGATTGACTAAGCTTTATGCCTAAACACAACTTTTGAGATTGATCCCTAAAGATACTACAATTATAAAAATTCAATCTTTTAAAATTGCTATAAAACAAAGGAGAAACTCCTCTCGAAGTTTCTCCTTTGTTTTATTTACAATTACTGTTATTGCTTAATTTACATTCTGACTTACTACTCCAATATAGTAAGGTTTAGCAGTGTTTGCTTCATTTCCAATAAAAACTATTGAATAGAAACCTTTATTGTTTAAAGTAATATTATCTCTTTGAGCCAAAACCTCATTAGACTTATTAAGTACTTTTAATGAGTATTTTTTTGCCTCTACCAAACTGAATTTTTGATAGGTTCCAACAGTTTCCTTTGAATCCGTTTTTCTATCTTTAAATTCATCTGCAATCGCGTTATCGTCAAATTGTAAAGAGATAGTCAAATCATCAGCACTTAAATTAAAAAAGCGCACACCACTCTTTCCTTCCACATCAGCCTCAGTAAGTCCATCTATACGGTCATTGGCTGTAAAGAATACAGGTTGTTCTTTCGTTCCTCCAACAAACGAGGTATAGAATCTAAACTTTTCAATCAAGTGAGTTTCACTTGCTATTTCACCTTTAGCCTCGCTTACGCCAATTTTTCTATCCCCTGGGAACAAGTTCGCATAACTAAACATCTTATATTCCAATACCGGATTATAAATATCTTGTATATACCTTCCATCAACGTGAAACTTCACGTTATTAGAATCCGTATAGCCATTTACTGTAGTTAATATACCTACAGGAATAGGTTCTACATTCACATCGTCATTGTTACAGCTTTGTAAGGTAAGCAACCCTACGATACTGATAGCTAATAAAAAACCTTTTCGCATAATTAGTTTTGTTTTAATTGTTTATATAAATTCTCAAAATCTATTCCACTTTCAAAAAACTAATTATTAATAACCTTTACTTTAACTTTATAAAGATATTATTTTTCTTTTATATGTCAATATCTGTCTCTCTTTTTGATTAACAAACTTCACATGGCTAATCTTATATGATGTAAAGAAACATCCTAACAAAACAGGACTATCCAATAGAATTAGTTTCTAATAATTTTCACAACAAGATTTGAACCTACCACAAAAACTATTAAGTTTGTTCTGTTATGATGGCAAAGAAAAAAAATAGTATCCCTTCATTTTGGAAAAATAGTATAACTACGCTTATCCTATTGTTAACGCTATTGTCTTCATGCAGCATTCAAGCCACTATAAATTCAATATTTGACAAGCATAACTCAAATATTGAACAAACGGCTAAACCAAATAAACACAAGTTAAATAGCAATTGTAAAACGACCCTGGGGCAGGAATGCCAAAACCAAAGCGTAGAGAAGAACATCATTTCTATAGCAAAACTAAAGATTGCTATTCCCGTTGCGATTTTAGACAACGAGAATGATTACTTTAGTAGTACACTTCCTTTCAAGTTCTTCAAGGCATTTACCAGCAAATACCTAAACCGAAATACAACTAAGTATAAAACTTCGATATACATACGACTACAGAATTTCAGACTTTGATTTCACTTTATTTTAAGCAAAAATTACTTTGGTAGAATGCCAAAGCATCCATTACAAACTAAAATATAAAGTAAAATCTCATGAAAGAGTTCTTAAAAAACACAAGTAAATTAGCCATTGCAACAGCATTTTTATTGCTATCAACTCTTGCAATTGCCAACAATCCAAAAGACACAACACCTTTAAATACTGCAACAACAGACATTACAATTGTAGATGCTGATGGGAATAAAATCAAGTTGAGCTCACTTAAGGGCAAAGTATTATTTGTAAATTTTTGGGCGACTTGGTGCCCTCCATGCATCAAAGAAATGCCTTCTATACAATCATTAAAAGAGAAATTCAAAAAAGAAGACATTGCTTTTATCATGATTGACGTAGATGGGGACCACAATAAAGCACAGTCCTTTATGGATAGAAAACAGTATAACTTACCCGTTTACATCCCAGGAGGAGCTGTTTCGCCAAACTATTTGGGCAATTCAGTACCAACGACATTAATTTTCGACAAAAAAGGAAACTTAGTACAACGCATAGTTGGCGGAGTAGATTATGACTCCGAAGAAGTTGAAAAATTCATGAAAGCAGTTATCAAATTATAATGCAGATAAACAAAAAAAAGGATGAACTACTGTTCATCCTTTTTGTTATAATAATCGTAAGTACGCTTTTTGTTTAGTTCCCTTTCAGCTTCAATAAACTCCTCTGGAATAACTTTAAGAAAAGACGGGTGTTGTTCAATTGCCATTTCGATTTTTTCAACGATATCCTCAATTGAATCGTTTTCGTAATCCACCTCAAGAGGTTCTTTAATCACCATAGATTGAAGAATACCTTTTTTCTTAAGGTGTAATCCCTTTTTGTCAAAAGAACGTCTAAAACCGTCTATGACAATAGGTACTACAATGGGCTTATAATTCTTAATAATATGAGCAGTTCCTTTGCGAATAGGTTTAAAAGATTTGGTAGTCCCTTGTGGAAAGGTAATTACCCATCCATCGTCTAACGCTACTTTAATATTTTCAACTTGATCTTGATTAACCGCTCTTTTCTCTTCTAATTCTACTCCTTGACTTCTCCAAGTTCTATCTACCGTAATTGCCCCTACATAAGCCATTATACGAGGTAGAAGACCCGCCTTCATCGTCTCTGATGCCGCTACATAATACAAGTTTAACTTGGGCTTCCAGATATACATGATATTCTTAATCGAGTTCTCTCTACCTTTTAAGCTGGCATTGAATACGTGAAACATTGCTACTACATCCGCAAAATACGTTTGGTGATTAGATATAAATAAAACCTGACGATTAGGTAAGTTTCGCAATATTTCAGACCCTTCGATTTGCAAATCATTAAATCCTCTAAAACGCTGATGTGTTGCAAAACCAAAAACTCTAATAATCCATTTCTTTAAGAACAATATATGTCCAAATGGATTTCTTTTAAATAATCCCATATTACACTCTCATTAAAGCAAGTGACAAATTTACCACATAAATACTAAAAACTTTCACTTTCTTTTCTTAAATAAGTAATAAATGGCTAAAACACCAATTTAAGCGTTTCCTTTAGCTCACTAATCATCATAGCTGTAGCACCCCAAATTTGATATCCTTCATACACATAAGCAGGTACTGAAATAGATTGAGCATAACTGGTAGTCATCGGTACTTGTTGGATCAGAGTATCATCTAATAGTGCGTGCAAAGGTATAGCTATAGTATTGGCTACCTCATCGACAGAAGGAATAATTCTTGGAGTATCCTTGACAATCCCCAGATAGGGTTGAACAATAAAATTACTTGGAGGGATATAGACAGTTGTAAAAGGCTTGATGACTTCAATATCTTTAGGTAAAATCCCCACCTCTTCCATCGTTTCCCTAAGAGCTGTACGCTCAAGGTTTAAATCGCTGTCCTCATATTTACCTCCAGGAAAAGCAACTTGACCAGAGTGAACCCCTTTATATGTTGCACGTTCAATTAACAAAAGAGAAATCTCTTCCCCTTTAGGAAACAACAACATCATCACTGCTGAACGCTTAGGATGATGTTCTAAAAAGTCTTCAGCATACAGATAAGGTATCCTTTCTTTGGGTACCATTAGTGCTTGTGCTTCTACACCTAAAGGTAAAGTGTTTTTAATTTCCTGTATTTTATGCAAAAAAGAATCAAATGTCATAAGTTTGCTCCTAACAATATTTCAATATTTAAAATTACAATTTTTATTTATGTTTAGTAAAGAAGAAGCACAAAGAATCAAAAGAGAATTCTGGATACAATTTGCAGAAACTTATCCGAGAAAATGGCTATTGCACAACACGAAGATTAAAGACTTTTCTTTTAAGTTCTACTGTGACAACAAAAAAGCATTTGTTCTACTGGATATAGAAAATAAAGATGAAGAAAAACGCAAAATATACTATGAAAAAATAGAGTCTTTGAAGACTATTCTATTAGAAGACTACCTTCCAGAAGCTATTTTTGAAAGAAACTTTTATTTGGAAAATGGCAAACTAATTAGCCGCATTTGGGTTGAATTGCACGGGGTGTCAATTAACAATAAGAATACTTGGGATCAAATCTTTGATTTCTTTTCAAATAATATGACTCAATTTGAAATCTTCTTTTATGAACACGAAGATTATATC
>NZ_WSPP01000400.1:0-516 GCF_009767705.1 Myroides sp. LoEW2-1
AAATGGATCCAACAACAGCTGCGTTATTATCTTCTGATGTAAAAGATAAATTATTAGGTTTAATATAATGAAGAATCGAAATGTTTTAGTGCTTTTATTTGAATATTATTTATCAGCAGGTAAAGGAATAATTATTGATATTTTAATTCCAATTTTAATTGGAATAGGTTCTTTTATTCTGCTATTTAATAATTACTTATTCTATAATCAAGCATTGATTGGTACTGTAATTACAGTGTTAGGTATAATAAGTGGATTTGGTATTTCATCAATCACATTATTATTATCTTCAGACAGAGAAAGTGTAATTAAAGCAAAAGAAACTAAAACTAATACTGTTATTGATGGAGAAGAAATTTCTTACTTTCGACGATTATATATCCTAATATGTTATTCAACTGTTGTAAGTTTTATAGGTGTTTTTTTCTTTTTTTTAGGAGGTTTAATATTGTGGAATAAGTTGAATATACCATGTGTTGTTAACTTAATGAAATCTTTTAGTATACTATATATAAC
>NZ_WSPP01000401.1:0-4306 GCF_009767705.1 Myroides sp. LoEW2-1
ATTGAAGATAAGTTAAAAGAGGAAAACAAATAAGGTTTATAAAAAGTAAAAGGGATTGACAATTGTCAATCCCTTTTACTTTTTATAATAGAAAGATTATTTATTCTTTTCATTTCCAATGTGACGTATAGCGTCGCGAACCATTCTGAATAATTCTGAAGAATAGACGAAGTCAACTACGTCTTCATTGTCCGTTTGGATGATTTCCTTGTTGTTTCCAGACCAAGCAAGAACACCGTTTTTCAAGAATACAATATGTTCTCCAATCTCTAACACAGAGTTCATGTCATGTGTATTAATTACAGTAGTTATACCGTATTCATGTGTAATCTCTTGGATAAGGTTGTCGATGACAATTGCTGTTTTGGGATCTAATCCAGAGTTAGGCTCATCACAGAACAAGTATTTAGGGTTGTTTACTATTGCACGAGCAATGGCTACCCTTTTCTGCATACCTCCAGAGATCTCAGCAGGTTTTTTCTTGTTTGCATTGATTAAGTTCACTCGGTTAATTACCTCGTTTACACGTTGCATGATTTCAGCATCAGATTTGTCTGTAAACATTCTCAGTGGGAAGGCGATATTTTCTTCTACTGTCATAGAATCAAACAAAGCACTACCTTGGAATACCATGCCGATTTCTGTTCTTAGGTTTCTTTTTTCCGATCTGGATAACTCACTATATACTCTGCCATCGAAGGCAATAGATCCATTATCACTTTGGTGAATACCCAATAAGGTTTTTAACAATACTGTTTTACCTGAACCACTCTGACCGATAATTAAGTTGGTCTTACCTTTCTCAAAAGTGGTAGAAATGCCTTTAAGAACTTGAGTTCCTTCGAACGACTTTTCAATGTTTTTAACTTCGATCATGATTAGTTACTTAATAATAGAGAGGTTAATATATAGTTTGTTAAGATAATGGCTACACTCGTCCATACAAATGACGTTGTGCTGGCTTTACCCACTTCTAAAGCTCCACCTTTCATATAATATCCAAAGTAGGAAGGAATAGTAGCTAATAGGAATCCGAATATAAAGGTTTTGATAAAAGCGTAGGTGATGTGAAAAGGAATAAATGTGTCTTGTAATCCAATGATAAATTGTTCTGAAGTAACAAAATTACCCATTACTCCTCCAAACCATCCTCCAAGTATTCCTAAGAACATACTGATTCCAATCACAAAAGGATAAAGAAAAACCGCTACAAGTTTAGGGAATACTAAGTAGTTAAGAGAACTTACTCCCATTACTTCTAAGGCATCAATCTGTTCGGTTACACGCATAGTACCTATGCTCGACGTGATGAATGACCCCATTTTACCTGCCATAATAATAGAGATAAAAGTAGGTGCAAACTCTAAGACAACGGATTGTCTGGTAGCAAAACCAATTAAATATTTTGGAATTAATGGGTTTGTTAAGTTTAATGCAGTTTGTATTGCTACAACCCCTCCTACGAAGAAAGATAAGAAGCAGACAATACCAAGTGAGCCAATAATTAAATCGTCAATTTCTTTGAAGATTAGTTCCTTCATCACCTTCCATTTGGTCATCTTGCTGAAGATTTCTTTCAACATAATGAAGTACTGACCTATATTTTTTAATCCTGATTTTATCATACAAAAATTAATATCCGGCTAAATTACCAATTACAAATGAGTTTTTAAGTGTGAATTGCTAAAAAATGCCTACCTCAGTTTTGCCTTTATCTTGTTCCAACGGTATTTGCGAATAAAGATTCCTTGTTCTTCCGTAACTAAATAGGGCATTTTAGCTTTTTTAGCTTTCCTAAAACCTGAGAGATAGTCTATGAACAAGAGCGTCTTTTTCTTTTTAAAAGCAAGTTTAAGCGAAGCGATGAGTGTAATGACGAACCCGTAATGAAGTCTGTAAAAAGCCTCTCCTTGTTTGTATCTTGATGCTTTGTTGTACATTGCTCCTGTGGGTTTTAAATGCTTCACTTTCAAAGTCTCATCGGTTTTTATTTTCCAATTGTAGAAATGACATAATAGCTCATCTACTGTATCCCAACCCATAGCGGGCTTTAGCCCTCCAATTTGCTGAAAGCACGAGACTCTATAAGATTTAAAGGCTCCTCTAATATGGTCTTTGTCAGTTAGATTTTCTAATATCCAACTCCCGTCTTTCTCGATATAAGCGAAACCTCCAACCATGCCGATTGTAAGATCTTGTTTAAAGTGGTTACTTACTTTTTCAAAGTAATTTGAGGGCAAGATTAGATCTGCATCTAACTTGACGATAAATTCAAATTCCTCAAGGTTTTCTATTGTATCTAAGCCATAGTTGAAAGCTTGGATTACTTTGCTACCAGGCAAGTGAATATTTTCAGAATCTTTATTGACAAGTGTTATCCAATGATAGGTCTTAGCAAAAGAGTTAACTATTTCAGCTGTATGATCAGTGGAATTGTCATTAACGACAATAAGCCTGTGAGGTAATAAGCTTTGCAAAACAATGCTATCAAGGGTTTTGGCGATGTAATCTGCCTCATTGTAAGCAGGCATTACAACTATGTATTTTGTCATTTTATGTAGGTTTAGACACGATGAGATTCAACTCATAAAATAGGGTGGTCAGATTACAAATGTAAAAAAAATGTAGTTAAACGTTGAATAGCAAGTATATTTGTAAGTAAGAAAGTCTATTTAAATAGTAATGAAAGCTAATATCTCTACAAAACAAGCACTGTTGTTTACTGTTATCAATTATATTGGAGTAGTAATAGGTGTAGTATCAACTATATTGATTTATCCGCAAGATAAAGAGATGTTAGGTGTTATACGATTTGTAGATGCCTGTGCTCAGATAATGTATCCCATTATCGTTTTGGGTAGTACACATGCATTGATTAATTACTATCCAAAGTTAAATGAGCGATTGCAAAGCAAGCTATTTAGTTTCTCTTTGTTGTCTTTGTTTAAACTCGCACTTTGTCTGGGAATTGTACTCTTTATTGGTATGTTCTTTTATCAAGGAGAAGATATGAAATTTATTTTGTATGCTTATCCCTTAGCTTTTTCGATGGCTTATATAGAGCTTTTTCGCAGGCAAGCAACAAATCTCCAGAAGATCTCTTTTCCCACTTTCTTTGAAAAGATAATCCCTAAAATAACGCTGCCTACCGTATTCTTATTAGTAATTTATTTGCAATACAGTATCTCTAAGGCACTTGTATTGTATATATTATCTTATTTCTTAATAGCCTTAGTGATTGGTTGGTATATCTATCGATATTTTAAATTTAAGTGGCATTGGTCTTATAGTGATCTATTTACAGATATTAGTAAAAGGGAGTATTATCAATATAGTTTATTTGCATTTGCAGGAAGCTTTGGCTCTTTCTTTGCGTTTAGAGTTGATTCGTTGATGATTCCCTATTTTATATCCTATGAAGCAAATGGAACCTATAATATTGGTGTTGCTTTAGCTTCCACACTGGCGATACCAGCCACAGGAGTTTTTGCGTTGTATGCGCCAGTCATATCAGAGTTGTTAAATAAAGGCGATTTGCGCACCTTGAATTACAAGTATAAAGAGGTCGCAAGGAGTATGTTTTTTATAGGTATGTTTTTATTTAGTTGCACAGTAGTGGGAATTGCGGATTTGTTTCAACTCATGCCGACTTATGATAAGTTAGCTCCTTCACTTCCTATTATTTATTTGTTAGGTATAAATGTAGTTATAAACATGTCCACAGGATTTAATACGGAGATTATTTCCTATTCCAAGTATTATAGGTTTAATTTAGTTTCTATCTTATGCTTGATGGTATTGAATGTGCTACTGAATATTTATTTTTTAACGCAAACCACTTACGGCATTTTAGGTGTAGGAATTGCTTCGATGCTCTCATTAACTTTGTTTAATGTCGGTAAAACTTACTATATCTATAAGAAGATGAGGTTGTGGCCTTTTGACAGCATGTTTATGAAGTTATTCTTTGTGATGATTGGGATCTGTTTACTTGTTTTCTATTTGCCCTCTGTTGGTAGTCATATCGGGGATTTGCTTGTCAAAGTATTCCTTGTTCTATGTTTGAACTTGTATGTCCTATTTAAAACACAATGGGCTGAAGGGTTAAGAAGTCAAGTGGTTAAAATATTAGTTAGAATATTTAATTTAAAAATGTAATGACATAAAAAAAGCGATAACTCATTGTTTATCGCTTTTTTTATAATTTATCATTAGCGTCCGATAAAAATTAAAATCACTTCTTTTTTATTTTTATCTAATTGGTTTTCATTTCATTGTGCTTTTTATTTTTTCGTTTCTCAAAACT
>NZ_WSPP01000051.1:0-865 GCF_009767705.1 Myroides sp. LoEW2-1
TTATATAAAACGTTACTTTTCTCTTAGATTAAAAGTTCTTGCAATTAAAACGAGTTTTAGACTTATAATTTGTCATTTTTCGTTTATCAGTCTCTTTTTTAGGATGAAAATTGTTGTTTAAAGTCGATTTTTCTCTATTCTTAGTAAGTTTTCTTAAATTATGTGCAAGAGCCATCAGTCCAAATTCAATTTCGACCATTTCTAATCCTCTTAGAGTAAACCTAGTAAATTTGTTGTTGCTTTTTAGTTGTCCAAAAACAGCTTCTACTTCTACAGGTCTTTTACTTCTATGATATTTACCGCGTTCAGAGTTGAGTAATTCTCTAATATGTTGTTTTATTTGAACCAATCTATGATTCATAGAGACTGTTCTGTTTTCTGCTGCTTTATTACATAGCTCTTTTAACGAGCATTTCAAGCAGTTAGAAGCTTGATACAGATGTATTTTTGACGCAAAACCAGTGGTGGTGTATTTAGTACTACTTCCAATATTAGGTAGCTTTTCTCCATTTGGACATAAGATGTAATCAAACAATTTATTGTAGTAAAGATTGTGTTGTAGAAAAGGGTTGTTCTTCCAAGCTCTTTTCTGTTCCATATGAAAATAATTAAATTTCACATAGGGCGTTATTTCTCTTTCAAGTAAATACAGATAATTCTCTTCGCTACCATACCCAGCATCTGCTACAACTTCTTTACTTTGTTGTGCATAGGTTTGTTCAAAAGTCTCTAGATGATTGATTAAGGTAGTGGTGTCAGTTGATTTTTGTGCAATAGTATAATGTGTAATAAATTGATTTTCAGTACTTATTTGAGTATTGTAGGCAGGTTTAAGTTGCCCGTTTTTCATGTGATCTTCTTTCAT
>NZ_WSPP01000402.1:0-1576 GCF_009767705.1 Myroides sp. LoEW2-1
AGACACATAAGACTAATATTATAGGTATTGAAGAGAGACTTTCAAAAGGGTTAATAGATATCAGTTTACTTAAAGATTATAAAAGTAAATTAGAAGGATTAAGATATCTTAATGATGTTGATGCGATATGGGCAGATGTGCAAGACCATAAGAAAGAGTTTTCTAAAGTGAATACCAGTATAAACTTACTATCAAATAAAACTTATGAGTTAGAAAATAGCTTTTCTAAAGAGCTTAAGGCACTGGATAATAAATTGGATGCTAATTCACAGGAGTTTACAAAAAAAATAAAGATTTCTTATGTGATGACAGGGATAGCATTATTAATTTCAGTTGTGCATATAATTGTTAGTTTGTTATAAAATAATTTATGGACAATAAATATAAAGAGGCTTTATTGACTTCAGCTAAAAAATTAGATAAAAGTAGTAATAGTGAAAATCAAATTGTTAGGCTTACCCATGAGCTTATAGAAGGTAGTAACAGAACTACTATAAGAGATTTATTTCGTTTTTTATCTATTATTTTAAAATTAGAGGATAAACATATACTTCAGTTATTGAAGGAATTTAATGAATGCTTATTGAAGTATTTTGGATATCAAAAGATTCAAGAATTTTTTAATAGTGATTATTCAGGTAAAAGTAAGGAAGATAATTATTCGTTATCTGAACTTTTGGATCAATTAAATCAGCTCGTAGGACTTGAAAAAGTTAAATCGAAAATACTAGATCTTATTTCTTATCAGAAAGTACAACAGTTAAGAAAAGAAAATAGCTTAGTAAATCCTAAAAATACTTTACATCTAGCTTTTACTGGAAATCCTGGAACAGGAAAGACTACAGTAGCAAGGATTGTAGGACACATATATAAAGAATTAGGATTACTGACAAAAGGACATTTTATTGAGGTTTCTCGAACAGACTTAATAGCTGGTTATCAAGGACAGACTGCGTTGAAAGTAAAGAAGGTAATAGAAGAAGCAAAAGGAGGAGTCTTATTCATCGATGAAGCATATAGTATTACAGAAAATGAACATAGTGATTCATATGGAAAAGAATGCTTAACAGAATTAACTAAAGCTCTAGAGGATTATAGAGATGATTTAGTTGTTATTGTAGCAGGTTATACAGCTCCAATGAATAACTTTTTTAATTCCAACCCTGGTTTACTATCTCGTTTTAATACTTTTATTGAGTTTGATGATTATTCTGAAAATGAACTTTTTGATATTCTAGTTACTTTATTAGATAAAAGTGATTATATATTAGATTCAAACTTAGAAAACACTATTAAACTCTTTTTTAAAGAGAGTATTAATAATAAGACAGAACAGTTTGCTAATGGTAGATTTGTAAGAAATATTTATGAGGATTTAATAATGAAACATGCTAGTAGGGTTGTTAACATTAAACAACCAAGTTTAGAGGATCTTAAAAAAATTATAGAAGTTGATTTTTCTACTTATTTGGATAAGTAAGAGAGTTATGATAATAAAATAATTTTTTGTACAAACATTTTAGTGTTAATAAGATTTATTTTATAGAAAAAAGTACACTTGCATTGAACCTATAGC
>NZ_WSPP01000403.1:0-390 GCF_009767705.1 Myroides sp. LoEW2-1
GTCTTATATGCTTCAAGTCATGTTCATATGATGCTTAATACAGCATTAATGCAAATGATAGATACTTGTGAGTGCATCATTTTTGTTAACACCCCAAACTCAGTAAAACCAAATGAAGTTATTGCTAAAATTGTTTCTCCTTGGATTTATTCAGAAATAGGAATGACTAAGCTAATCAGAAAGAAAAGTAAAAATGAACACCGTTTTAAAAAACTTTTTGAAAATAAAAATTATTCGGAATTAGATGTAACATTCAATTTAGACACGGATCATTTAATTAAATTATCAATTAATGATTTACATGACTGGAAAAATAATTTTACAAAATTTAAATCCTTGCCGAGTTCTATGAATAACGCTCCCACTATAAAAAGAGCACTAGATTATTTA
>NZ_WSPP01000052.1:0-1070 GCF_009767705.1 Myroides sp. LoEW2-1
GGATCAATCTCAAAAGTTGTGTGTGAATTAAAAACTACAGATCTTTGTAATAATAAATAATAACCGTGGAAAACTATATTGAGTTTGTAAAAATGATTTTACCTGAGTTTTTAGTAGAACATTTTGATTTAGTAAAAACGATAAAACAAGGTGAAACAATGCACCTATATTTTGAAGAATTTAATAGAGTCCCGGATGAAGCAAAAGACCGTATTCTTATAGGTCATGGATTTCATAATGAAACCACAATACAAGATTTTCCTTTACGAGGAAATAGTGTTTATCTTCATGTCAAGCGTCGTCGTTGGTTAGATAAAACTACTCGCGAATTAGTACAGAGAGATTGGAATCTAGTAGCAAAAGGCACTCGTTTAACTGATGAGTTTGCCTCTTTTTTAAAAGAAATTAATAGATACTAAGGCAAGTGATTGCCATACAATAGGAGGTTTCTTTAATATTGATGGTAAAAAACTACAACGCCAATACAAAGATTCACTAAGTGATTTTCAAGCTTGGGAACATAAAGAACACGCTAAAGACTATCTTCTTTTTCCTGAAAACATAGGTCCTAAACTATCAATAGACGAAACAGCTTTGTCAAAAGGTGAGCTCTATACAATTATTACAAACAAATATAGTAGAGGAAAGCAAGGAAGTATAGTAGCAATTTTTTCTGGCACTAAAGTAGAGCCTATTATAGAGAAGCTTCTTACAATCTCCTCTAAGACAAGATCTAAAGTTAAGGAGATAACACTTGATATGGCAAATTCTATGAAAAAAATTGTTACGAAGTGCTTTGTTAATGCAACACAAGTAACAGATCGTTTTCATGTACAGAAACTAGTAAATGAAGCATTACAAGATATTAGAATACAAGAACGTTGGAATGCTTCAGATATTGAAAACAACTTAATCCTACAAGCTAAAAAAGAAGGTAAACAATTTATTCCAATAGAATTTGATAATGGAGATACAGCTAAGCAACTACTTATAAGAAGTAGATATCTACTAACTATGGATCCAAGTAAATGGACTACTAATCAAATGCAAAGAGCAGATATATTATTTAA
>NZ_WSPP01000053.1:0-9091 GCF_009767705.1 Myroides sp. LoEW2-1
ATTTTACTATTGACTACTAGATTTAGCAGATAAAAAAAAATTATGAAAAAAAAATACTTACTTGTTTATTCTACAACTGATACTTGAAAACCTTTATTCTGCTTATTATCAGGTTTGTATTTTGCATATTTTCAATATTCGTGCCAAAAACTATTTATTTTAAAAATATTTATCTTTTATTTTTTTAAGCTTTTTACTTATAATCGTTCAAAACCTTATGATTGCAGGGGTTTTGTGAAGTAACTTTTTTTAAACTAAAAGTTAGTGGTAAAAAGTAATTATGCATAGATCTTTACAACAGTGAATTAAGGTTCAAATAAATGCTTTGGAATCTACTAAAGCGTATGTTGTATTTTTGGTTATAAGAACAAGGGAGATTTAAGAGAGAAGAAGTCTTTTTTTTCGTTAGTTTTAAATTCTCAATTTCTATATTAGATTAATAATAAGTAGATATCTTAAACTTGATATAAGTATGAATACACACGGTGATTATATACAAGTAAATAAAAAGACTTGGAATGAAAAAGTTGATTTACATATTGAATCTGAGTTTTATAACATGAAAGATTTTTTAAAAGGTAAATCTTCTTTAAATGATATAGAACTTGATTTGCTGGGTGATGTAAAAGGTAAAAAGATTTTACACTTGCAGTGTCATTTTGGCCAAGATACTCTGTCTTTAGCTAGAATGGGAGCAGAGGTTACTGGTGTTGATCTATCTGAGGTGGCAATAGAGAAAGCAAACGCACTTACACAACAATTAGGTTTAAATGCACGTTTTATTTGCAGTGATATTTATGCATTACCTACAATGTTGAGTGAGCAGTTTGATATAGTATATACAAGTTACGGTGTGTTAGGTTGGTTACCTGATATGTTTCAGTGGGCAAAAGTGGTATCAAGATACCTAAAGGTGGATGGCAAATTTGTGTTGGTAGAGTTTCATCCCTTTGTATGGATGTATGATTATAATTTTAGTGAAATTGCGTATTCTTATTTCAACGTTGAAGATATTGTGGAAGTAGAAAGTGGAACCTATGCCGATAAAGATGCTCACAAGACATTTAAAACAGTTAATTGGAATCACAGTTTATCTGATGTAATGCAAGGATTAATATCGAATGGGTTGACAATTAGTGTTTTTCAAGAATTTAACTATTCTCCATATCCATGTTTTAATCAGATTATAGAGATAGCTCCTGGGAAATATCAGATTAAACCTTTGGGTGATAAAGTACCTTTGGTTTATGCTATTGAAGCTCACTTGTAATAAAATATTCTTTAGCTACTTTTGATAGTTTTTTTAGTGGGAGCTTAACTTAGATAAGTATGAGTTGTTTAAAGTGTTTTTTAATTACAATGCTTTTTTTGTACTTTTGTAATCACCTTATTCTAAGAGGTATTTCTTATTTAGACGACTTGCTTTAGAGGAGTATGTAGGCTCTACTACAGTTTTTTCTACTTCTCGTTTTTCCCAAGTATTTAGAGTATATAAATTATTTTGTAATGTTTTTTGCTATGGATACATCTGATCCTTGCAAAACAAATTAAACTATAAAGAAATGATCAAATCAAACTTTTATATATTTACTGGTGGACCAGGTAGTGGAAAGACTACTTTATTAAATGCATTAGAGAAGAAGGGATACCAGATTATGCCTGAGGTAGGTAGAGCTATTATTCAAGTGGAGCAATTGGCAAATAGCGAAGTTTTGCCATGGAAAGACAAACAGCTTTTTTATCAAGCCATGTTGAGTCGATCGGTGTCTGATTATCAAGACTGTGATTCTTCTGAGCTTGTGTTATGGGATAGGGGAATTATTGATAGTATTGGCTATGCTACTTTAGAACAATTACAAGTGACGGAACTGCAAAGGCAAATTGCCAGGGAACTTTCGTTTAATCCAACAGTGTTTATATTACCGCCATGGCAAGAGATTTACACTCAAGACAAACAGCGCAAACAAGATATGTCATTGGCCATAAAGACTTATGAGGTGATCAGGCAAACTTATCTGCGATATGGATATTCTTTGGTAGAGGTGCCTAAATCTTCAGTCGAACAACGCACAGAGTTTATAGTATCTTTTTTAAAAAACAAGGAAAATGAAGCATAATATTGAAACGCAGCGATTGCTGATTCGTCCAATCCAGGACAATGACCTAGAGGGTATTTATAAGTTAGATAGCGACATACGCGTTCAAGAATTTTTAGGTAAAAAGCCATTAGAGAATAAAACTCAAGCTGCACAGATGATTAGTTTTATTACCAAACAATATAAGGATTTTGGTATAGGTAGATGGGCAGTAATTGAGAAACAGACTAATACATTTATCGGATGGACTGGGTTTAAATACATTAACAATGGTGTTAACGGCGTTGAAGAATATCTTGATTTTGGATATCGCTTTGTGTATGATGCCTGGGGTAAAGGTTATGCTACAGAGGCAGCTCTTGCTTGTTTAATTTACGCTGATAAGTATTTAACTCTATTACCTATTCACGCTATTTCAGAAGTTGGGAACAAAGGATCGAAGAACGTCTTGGAGAAGGCTGGGTTTAAGGCAGTAAATACATTTTTGTATGAGAATGTGCCACATTTTTGGTATATTAGACTGAATAAATAAATAGTTACAAGATTGAACCACTATGAATGTTTTAATTAGACTTTTCGAGCAATATGGCTATATATCTTCTCAGTGTCGAGATGCTTTGGAGAAGAATGTACAGACATTTCATATGAAAAAAGGAGAGTTACTTTTAAAGAAAGGACAACTCTCAGGAAGTCTATATGTATTGGAAAAAGGATTTGTACGTGGTTATTATCTAGTTTCAGAAAAAGAAATAGATGTGTGGTTTGCCTTTGAGCATACTATTATGGGATCTACTTATCAAATGTACAAAAGTCGTGCATCACTTGAGTACATACAATGTATGGAAGACTGCATCGTTCACGCAATTTCCAATCAAGTATTGCTAAGGCTTTATAGAGAACATCCTGAATTAAATCTTATCAGTCGTAGATCAACCGAGGATTATTGCTTGCAATTAGAACAAAGGGCTTTTGGCTTACAAACCATGAGTGCTAGTGAACGCTATTATAATTTAATTAAAGAATTAGGGGATGACTTTCACCGTATTCCCTTGGGTAATATAGCTTCCTATTTGGGTATTTCACAAGAGACATTGAGCCGTATTCGCAGAGTTTAATATTCTCTTTTACTATAGTTAAAAGGTTATCTACGCCACTGTGCATAGATAACCTTTTTTGATTTATGTCAAAAACAAAACGGATAATCTACTTGTATTTTTGCCCAATTAAATGATATAATATCCATAAGATGAAAGACTATCTTTTCTTGTTTGTTGCCATTGTCTTTGAAGTGATTGCAACCAGCGCTTTAAAGGCGACGCATGAGTTTACTAAGTTTTGGCCAAGTGTGCTGACTCTACTAGGTTATGTTATAGCATTTTACTTTTTAAGCCTTACTTTAAAAACCGTCCCTATAGGTATTGCTTATGCCTTATGGTCTGGTATTGGTATTGTACTTGTTAGTCTATTGAGTGTGTTTTTGTACAATCAAAAATTAGACACTGCTGCTATTTTGGGGATTTCGTGCATTGTTTTAGGTGTAGTGATCATTAATTTGTTTTCAAAATCGGGTACTCATTGATTACCGTAAGTATAGCATACTACATGGTAAAGATCCTCTTAAGAGGGAGTATAACCATTTACAGGCTAGCTAATTTTGGTTTAAATTGTTTACTTTGCTGCGTCATCATATTGTTATTAACATCGTCTATGAATTTTAAGAACCTTGCCTATCTAAAAAGTGGTACTGTGCAACAACAAGAGATTTATCGATTACTCACAGAATATAGAATAATGGATAAACTACAGGGGTATAACCCTGTGTTAATAGGTACCTTTCCAATAGATATTGCTGTAGAAGGCAGTGATTTAGATATTTGTTGTCAAGCAAAAGATTTAGATGCCTTTTTGGATGATATAGATCAGCGCTTTAAAGAATATGATTTCTACCAGTCTTGTAGCTGCTTAATAGGGGGTGTAGAAACGGTAGTAGCTAATTTGCAAATCCAAGGATATCCCATTGAGTTATTCGCTCAAAATAGGCCTGTAGAGCAGCAAAATGGCTATCAGCATATGATAGTTGAGTACAAAATTTTACTTGAAAAAGGGGCTTTATTTAAGCAAAAAGTAATTGCACTAAAAAAAGCTGGGATGAAAACAGAACCTGCCTTTGCTAAATTGCTGAATCTTTCAGGTGACCCTTATCTGGCTTTGTTAAAGTATAGGGATACAAAATAATAAAAAGTGGTACAGTAAGGTAGTCACTGTACCACTTACACAACACATATCTGGATTTTATATGGTAAGACTCTGTCTTGTCGTTTTTGTATTGGGTTGTTATAAGGTTGAATTTTATGCAGGTTGTTGTTTTATAGCTTGTTTTAAAGTTTTAGGGCAACGCCACTTATCTTCAATTAATCGATTATTCTTGTAGTTTATCTTCTCTGCTTTACCGGGTAAAGGATTAACCGCTTTTTTTGTGCAAGGAGCTATTGTTATAGTCCTACTTTACCCTCTACCCAGAAAGGTTGGGTAACAATATTGTTATTTGAAACACCTCTCTCGCGTAATGCTTTTTTGAATTTGGATATACTCTTTGCATTTCCCATAATGTAGAACTGCCCATGTTGTATTCTATTCCACTGAAACTCGTTGAGTGAATCGATATATTCAATAGCCGTTTGCGCTTTATTGCTTAAAGATTTTTCAACAAATTCAATATGACTGAGTTCACTTCCAATATATGTTTTGTTCTTATCGTTAACCTCCAGTATGCCTTTTAGAGTTTTGTTATCTTTGTTTAAGAGTTGTTGCAGGTATAGACAGAATCCAATACACGATTCATCTCCATAGAAAAAATGGTAATCTATATTTTTATCATAGACATTTTGCCCTCTTGGAATGCTTGAGGTCAGTTTGTCATTTACTTGGATATCTTTAAAAAAGCGAGTGCCTGGCCCGTCAGCTTGTTGATGAAATAGAACGTCAAAATAACCTTGTTCGCGATTGTATTCACTTGGGGTATAGTTTCTGTATTCTGTCTCGGAAATCTGCATGAGTATAGCTTGTCCGATTTCGTATTTAGCTTGTTGTATATCTGCTTTAAATCTTATTCTAAGTAGGTTGTCGCTTATTTGCTCTTTTTCACTAACTGTGACTTCAATAAACATTTTACTCCAAGCAGTCTTGACTAATGTTCCTATAAGTTTTGGTATTTTTGGCATAATTCTCGACTTTTAATTTTACTGTAGCAAAGGTCTATTAAAAGTCATTCTAAATAAATGGGAGTATAAAGGAGTTCATTGGACAAAAAAAGGTATTTGGAAATTTATTTATAAAAAAACCTCATACCGATTTTGACAGGTGTGAGGTGTAAAAAAAAGTAATAAAGTATAATCTTTTAAACTTGTTTGTATTTATGTCTATCAACGTGTTGATAGTAAAAATGATTCATTTCAAGTAAAGAGTAGTCAATTTATTATTAAAATTAACTACTCTATTTACCATCCCCATAAGATAGTAACTACTCTTGTCTAATGTGTTTTTTAATTATCAATTGTATGATGTTAGTAAAATTAAGTTGAAAAGACCTTTTGATAGAATAACAAATCAAAGAATATTATTTAAATAGTATCTTAAAACGCATAATTATAGGTGTTGCTCTGTGTAATGGTCAGTAGAGGACACAAGAGGTAGTTATAGATCATTTTGTAAAAGTAAAATGAAAGGCAAAAGAGCAACCATAGAGGGATATAGATAATTGAGGTTATCTATACTCTATGCGAAACTCTAAAGGTGTTTGGTAGGTGTTTTTTTTAAACATACGCGAGAAATAGGTATGATCTTCAAAGCCCAAATTAAAGGCAATCTCTTTGACTGTTTTATCTGTATAATACAGTAATCTTTTGGCCTCGTCAATAATGGATTTCTTTAACCAATAGCTAGCAGTTTGCCCTGTTGTTTTTTTGACACAATCGTTTAAATGAGCCGTAGTTATATTGAGCTGGCTTGCAAAGAAAGAAGGCAAATTTAAGTGTGTTTGATGGGTAATTAAACGCTTGAATTTAGAAGTAATTAAAGCGGGTTGACTCAACAAAGCTAAATCTGTAATTGGATGTTCAGATTCCACCAAAGAACATATTTTGTGTAGGGCAGTGGAAAACAACCCATTGATAATCTGCGTTTGATATGTATTGTCCTTTTTCATATAGCAACGCATTAAATCAAAAGTTTGAGTCAGTAGACTTAGATCCTCTTCAGAAATGCTAATCAATTGTTTATTGCCAGGAATAGTAAAGAGTAAATCACTTAGGTGATTTGGAATTCGAAAATCCTGTACACCTAAAAAGTATCCGTTATAGTCTTCGGTAATCTCGCGTAAGCTATGTATTTGGTAAGGTTTTACTATTAAAATGCTATTGCGTTTTACTTGGAATTTGTTTAATTCGCAATCCATTACCATAGCACCATTTGTCGCAATACTAATTACGTAGTAATCATCTCTATGGGTGTGATTTATCATTTGCGACTTCTTGCCTAAACAATTGTGGTCTTTTACATATATACCTCCAACGGCATTTGGACCTTGACTATAGGTTACTATTTCATTATTATAAGGCATAAGTTTTTAAATTGATTGTAGACAAAAATAACAATTATTTAGAATTGGTATAAATAATTTAGTGTTAAAGTTCTACAATAGTGATTGTTTTTGATATAGGTCAATAAACTGATGCTTGTACTTTGGGATACTATTAAGTTTTTTCTCTTTATCATTAACATTGGCTAGTGTAGTTAATTCTTAGGTGTTTTTTTCTCAGAGTTGCTCTAAAGTCTATTTTATTGTCCCTTTCTTATTTTTTATCAAATGTAGAGTAGTAATTTAAAAGAAAAATAAGTAACTTTTACCATCTCTTAAAGCTTTAAAATCTCAACTGCTATGAACTACAAAAATGGATTAAAAAGTCAAAAACTCGTTCCTTTTTTGGCAAAGAATAAATTGTACGGCTATTGGGATCAGGCCAAGAACGTAGTTATTGCTCCGCAATATTTATCTGCAAAAGTTTTCACCTCTACTGGTTTTGCAGTTGTCACTGATAACAAAGGTAAGGTAGGTGTGATTAATACAAAGAATAAAGTTGTGGTAGGGTTTCGCTTTAGATCTATAGAGTTGTATGTGGTTAGGAAATTTACGGTAGTTTCAGCTTTGCGATACTATACAGTTAAAACGCGTTTTTGGGAGTGGAAGTTTTTGCCAAACTTCAATATTCTTAGTAGGAATTCTTCTTTTAGCCCTTTATTTGATAAAGATGTAAACAGAGCTAGACACAGTGTGTTTGTTTTAGAAACCAATCAAACTATAGCCAGGGTTAGCTCAAGTTTGAAATCAACACAGGGATTGCAAAAAATACCAATAGAAGCTTTATCATCTAAGTTCATTCAAATAGGACATCACTTGTATAAAGCAAAAGTCAATAGCTTTGTCAAATTGCTTTCAAATTTTAAAGGCACTTATGATCACAAGCTCAAGTTGGTACGTCAATTAAGAGCAGATAAAGTAAAGACTTATAATCTTCTTGGCAAGAAGATAAAATCTTATGAGTTAATTCAAAGTCGCGTGTTTCCGATAACTTATAAAGGCAAGGAGCATTTGGTGTATTTTAAAATTAATGAGAGTCATTGGAAAAATCCGCCTACTATTTATAGAGATACTAAGACAAGTGGGCGTTATTTTGTTAATGAGCAGTTTGATATGCCTTTGCCTGTACACCTAAAAAGTCTGGATTTAAAACAAGATAGACCTCTTTTAGAGATATGGCAAAATGTTGTCAATATTGATGCAGTAGTTTCGAATAATTTCTTTTTAATAGAGGTTTTGCCAAGTGATAAAACTAGAACAACAAATGACTTTTATATTTTAACCACAACGGGAGTATTGAAAGATTATCTTCCAGATCCTTTAAGTTACAGTGTGACAAGCTATGAGGATTTGATCTGGCCAAACAAGTATGAGATTATTGCCAAAGAAGATTTTCCTGTTGATAGTCAATTTCACAAAGTTCGAAACATTGGATTTATCAATGAACCCTATTATTATGTGAGTTATCAGTTGCAGGATGAATTGCGCACCGGATTATGGGATGCTTTAAATAAACGTTGGATTATACAGCCTGAGTATCACTCTTTGACTGTTTTAAAAGATCTTAAGTTTGTTCGCTTTCGCAGAGCGTATGATTCACAGTTTGGTCTAATGGATTTATCAAGTAATGTAGTTATACCTGATCGTTATAATATGATTCATTACATTGTAGATGATTTGTATCAAGTTGTACAAGGATTAGAAGATGAGAATCAGATTATGCGTTACTATGCTTATTATTTTAAGATGTCAAATCACCTTAGTTATACGGAGCTTGAGAAAACGGGTATTTCGTTCAGTTTTAAGTAAATGTGTAAAGAGAGGGTAAAAGGTAATTGATTTTCTTCTCTATTAGTTTCAAATTCTTTGTTGTGTTAATTTAAAATATTAATTCTCCGAGTATTTTGCACTAAGATAAAAACAACGGATTTTAGTGCTTAAAATATTTAAAAAAAGCTTAACCCAACTTTCTCACAAGAAGTTGGGTTTTTCTGTTTTGTAGCTTTGTCTTTGCACTTATAAAGAGATACTATAAGATTGGTTTAATTATCCCATAGTCTATTTAAATTTTTTTATCTATGAGATATTTATTTCGTTCAAGTTTTTTCATAGAAACTCTATTTCCAAATTATCCAAATGGCCTTTTAAAAATGTAGGATAGTGCCTCATTTTTTAGCAATTGCACCGTGTAACCAACTACATACTTCTTGTCTTTTCTAGACGGCTTTTGATTAGTTATAACCTATTGTGACCTAATCAAAGTAATTTTTTTTAGGTGTAATGATGGCATGTATTAGGTATTTTAATTTTTGAATTAGTGCAATTAAGTTTGCACTTACTAGGGATATTTATTGAATGT
>NZ_WSPP01000005.1:0-13740 GCF_009767705.1 Myroides sp. LoEW2-1
GCGCAGATGGTACTGCTAACCAGTGGGAGAGTATGTCGTCGCCCTTCTTTTAAGAATCCCCAATCTCATATGAGGTTGGGGATTTTTTGTTTATATACTTCATAACTTAGTAGGATGATACTATTGGTAAATTTCTATTCAAGTGCTGAGAATATTTTGGATCAGTAATAATAGGGATCAATCCTAAAATTGGGAACTAAGCAAGAAGTTTAGTTAATCTAAAAAGAAAATATATTCTCTTTATTGATACTCTATCTTAGTATAGCTTGAAACTAAAAAAAAATGAGCTTGCTTTGTAACATTTGTACGATTATCATACTAACTATTTGAAAAGTTTATGTAAGTGTGGATTAGCATTACTTCTATTTGTGAGTATTTCCATGCGGGCATGTAAAGTTTAATTATTTTAAGGATAGTGAATAGGATTGTAGAAAAAGAGTTTTTGACTAATATTGAAATACATAAGGGCATTTTGTATAAAGTGTCACGTATGTATATGGATAATAGCGAAGACCAGGCAGATCTTTATCAAGAGATTTTGTTACAGTTATGGAAATCATATGACAAGTTTCAAGGAAAGAGTCTATTTTCGACTTGGATGTATCGCGTGGCCTTGAATACCGCTATAACTTATTTTAAAAAGGATAGGAAATTATCTACTAATAAACAGATGCTTAGTGATGATCAGTATAGTGTATTAGATGTAGAAGTTGATAAGGTTGTAGAAAGTCAAATTAACTATCTCTATAAAGCTATTCATTTACTTAATGATATTGAGAAGGCCTTGATATTTTTATACTTAGAAGGGTTTTCTCATTATGATATTTCTGTGAACTTAGGTATTTCAGAAGGAAATGCAAGAGTAAAGTTGAATAGAACGAAAAGCAAATTACAAGAAATTATAAAAAGGCAAGGATATGAATTTTGATGATTTAAAGAAGTCATGGCAGGAACAAGAACTGCCTACAGATATAGTAGCTTCTCAAGAGCTTAAGGTAAAAGTAAGTCGTCTGCCATTAGACAAGATTAGAGGTAATGTCAAAAAGGAGATTTGGATACAGATTATAAGTATAGTTTTTATCGTTTTCACTCCAAATATTCTGGATATACAGAATAATAAAATAGGTGGTTTTTATCTTTTCTATGGAATATTTGTGCTTATTACAGGATATTATATTTTGAAAATGTATCGCTTCTATAGAACATCTGCTTCTTTAGAATTAAACAGTAGAGACAGTGTATATGATAGCTATTATAACGTAAAGTTGTATATTCAAATGTATGAGAACTTTTGTTATTCACTTATTCCTTTTGGTATTCTATTACTTTTAGTGGCATCTCCTTCTTCTCAATTAGACCTTATTTTGGGAGGTGATTTACACGCTTTAAAGTATTTGGGAATAGTGTCTATTATTATGGTTGTTCTAATTTACTTTATTGCCAAGTATTGGATTAAAAAACTATATGGACAATATCTTCTACAAATTGAGCATACCTTACATCAGTTTAAGGAACAAGAATAAAAAAATCCCGATTACTATCGGGATTTTATGTTTGTATCAAGTTATATAAATTTCATTTTTTGGATTCTTACCGCGTTTAAGATTGCTAGTAATGCAACTCCAACGTCTGCAAAAACTGCTTCCCACATCGTTGCAACTCCACCTGCTCCAAGGATAAGTACAATAACCTTAACTGTTAGTGCGAGTACGATATTCTGAATTACAATCTTTCTTGTTTCCCTTCCTATGTGAATAGCAGTTGCTATTTTGGATGGTTGGTCAGTTTGTATTACCACATCTGCTGTTTCGATGGCTGCGTCACTACCAAGTCCTCCCATTGCAATACCTACATCACTTAAAGCAAGTACAGGTGCATCATTTATTCCATCTCCAACAAAAGCAAGTGATTTGTTTGGATTTTCTTTTTTGAGGGTTTCAACTTGTGCTACTTTACCTTCTGGTAACAAACCACCTACGGCATAATCTAAATTGATTTCTTTAGCAACCTTTTGGGTTATAGTATCTTTGTCTCCACTAAGCATCACAGTTTTAGAGACACCGAGCTTTTTCATTAATTGAATAGCTTCTTTCGAATCTTCTTTAATTTTGTCGGCGATTGTTATATACCCTGTATATAGACCGTTAATAGCGACGATTACAATACTTTCTACTATATCATCTATATTACTTGGGTATTCAATCTTAAAGTGCTTTAAAAGCGCTGTATTGCCCACGAGTATTTCTTGATTATCCACTTTTCCTTGTAATCCCTTTCCTGATATTTCATGTACATCTTCCGCTATTTTATCTGTAGGATAGGCTTCAACAATAGCTTTTGCTATGGGATGAGTGGATTGTTTCTCTATTGCAGCAACGATGTGTACAAAACTACTTTGTTCCATTGTTGTTTCTACTTTTTGTACTTTAAATACTCCTTCTGTTAAAGTTCCAGTTTTATCCATAACAACGATATCGAGCTTAGCCATAAGTTCTAAGTAATTCGATCCCTTGAATAGAATACCATTTTTAGATGCTGCGCCTATTCCACCAAAGTAGCCTAATGGAACTGAAATTACCAATGCACATGGGCAAGAAATAACTAAGAACACTAATGCTCGTCCCAACCAAGTTTGGAAAACATAATTTTCACCTAAAAAAAAGAAAGGTAAAATGGTTAAGGCAACGGCTAAGAAGAATACAATAGGAGTATATATTTTAGCAAATTTTCTAATGTACAATTCTGTTGTAGCTTTGCGTGCACTTGCTTCTTGAACCATTTGAAGGATTTTAGCAAGAGAACTATCTTGATACAACTTTGTTGTTTTAACTTCTATTACATTTTGTAAGTTGATCATCCCCGTAAGGACAACTTCCCCTTTTTTATAAGTAGAGGGTTTACTCTCTCCTGTAAGTGCTGAAGTATTAAAACTTCCTTTGTCTGTAAGTAGTTCGCCATCTAAAGGTATTTTTTCTCCAACTTTTACTTGTATAATTTCTCCTATTTGAACTTCTTCAGGGCTAACAACAGTATATTGATTGTTTCGATATACACTTGCTTCATTAGGTCTAATATCTAAAAGCGCTTTTATATTACCTTTTGCCTTGTTAACTGCAGACTCTTGAAATAGTTCTCCTATAGTATAGAAAATCATTACAGCAACTCCTTCTGGATACTCACCAATAAAGAAAGCTCCTAAAGTAGCTATTCCCATTAGCGAAAACTCATTAAAGAAATCTTTTCGTGCTCCTAATTTTACAGCTTCTTTTAAAACAGGGAGTCCTACAGGAAGGTAAGCGACACTATACCAAACTATTCTCAAAGTAGTGTTGTTAATAAACCAATCGGCTTTAAGAATGTAAGTTAATAGTAATCCTATAAACAAGAGTAGTAAACTGAATCCAACGAAGTATTTAGTGTTTTCGTCACCATGACTGTGGTCGTGATCATGATCGTGGTTATGATCGTGATCTTGGTGATTATGAGAGTGATTATGATTTGTATGTTCTTGACACATAGTTCTATTGTTTTTATTTATAACAAATGTACTAACATCTACTCAGTATAAATAATCTCCAACTATGTTTGCAACACTGTTGCATTGCCCTATTTATCTACAAAATTCTTTTTGAAGATGTACATTAAAGGGAAACTTCTGCAACACATCCATACTGCAAATGCAAGCCAAACACTGTATAATTTAAAGTCTAAGTAATCAAATAAAAGCAATGTGGGAATAAACCCACAGAAAGTAGCAAACAATAAATTATTGCGTAAGAATTTAGCATCTCCCATACCTTTGAATATTCCGTCATAGATATAAGCTAAGGCGTTAATAGGTTGCATTATTAGAACGAGCCAGAATACAGATACAAATACTTTAATTACTTCGGTTTCTTGGTTAAACAATAATCCTATTTGTTTATAAAAGGCAAGGCAAATAGCAATAAGTATAATTGCAATTATTATAGCGTATTTGCTTATGTCTTTACTCATTTTCCATAAGGCGTTATAGTTTTTTTCTCCTAATAACCTTCCTGATAAAGCATTTCCAGCACTTGCGTAACCATCAATGAAGAAGGAAAAGAACAGCCATATATTCATTAATATGCTTTGCGCTGCAATATAATTTTTACCGTAACCTGTAGCATAGGCGTTCGCTAAGTAAATAGCAACATTTAATGTAGCAGTGCGAATTATAAAGTTAAAGCTCATAATAATTAATGGCTTTAAAGAGGGATTTATTGTTTTTCTAAGCGCTAAGTTAAAAGGAGTGTATTTAAAGAAATAGTAAAACGCCATAATGAGCATAATGCTTTGTGCAATTACACTTGCATAGGCAGCCCCTTTGATGTGCATAGCAGGAAGTAAGCCGTCTATACCAAAGACGAAGAAATAAGTTAGGATTACGTTGATTATGGCACCTGTTAAGCTGCATTTCATAGCCCAAATTGTATTTTGCAACCCTCTGAAAACACCATAGAGTGCAAAAGTAATTAGGGTAAGAGGAAAGCCCCATGCTCTTATGAGGTAATATTCTTTGGCGTAGGTTAGGAGTAATCCTTCAGCGTTGTAAGCTGTGAATATTTCATTTACAAAGAATGTTGTAAATAAAAAGAGTAGTATACTTAATATAAAATTGAATAAAATAGCTTGTGGTACCAATGTTTTGACTGCAAATATCCTATTGGCACCTAAATGTTGAGAGACAGCTGCAGATATTGAGGTTTTCGTTTGGGCAACTATCCATATTATGGCAGAAAGAAATGAGCCGACTAAACCAACAGCCGCTAAAGCTTCCACGCTATTTTCTTTTACGTTTCCAACTATGGCTATGTCAGTCAAAGAAATAATAGATTCTGATATTCCAGCAAAAATGGCTGGTATGGCTAATTTATTTATATCCTTAAACGAAATGGTACTCTTCATGATAAACGCTACTCTCTTTTATGCGTACAAAGTTCGTTAAAATAAAGGCAATAAAAAACCAACCCACACAACTGTAGTTGTATGGGTTGGTAAAAAAAAATGTCTCATTAAATAATTAAAAACGCATTCCTACACCGAATCCGATTAACATAGGATCGATTTTTACTTTAGCAGGGATGCTTAATTCAGTAGTTCCAGCAGCTTGTGCTTCTGGAGTTAATAAATTAGATGCATTAACTGATACGTCTGTTTTTAAGAATAATTTTTTAAAGTCAACGTTGATGAAGAACTTATCAGTTACATCAATATCGAATCCAAATTGGTATCCCCATCCAAACTTATTATCATAAGAAATATCTTTAGCAACTCCTGATTTTTCATTGTAGAAAATTGTATAGTTTGCACCAATACCTACATACGGTTTAAAGTTATCCGTTACTTGGTGGTGGTATTGTACCATTAAAGTAGGAGGTAATAACCATACACTACCTAAATCAAGGTTTGCAGTAGCTGGTCCTCCAACTGCTTCTGGTAAACTAGAACCTAAAGTACCAACTGTGTGTCTTGAAGTACCTAAAATTAACTCAGCAGCAATGTTTTTAGTGAAGAAGTAAGTAAAGTCTAATTCAGGAATAAAGTTATTGTTAACGTCAATTTGACCTCCAATTCCTCCAATTTCTGCTCTGTTGTGAGGAATAACTCCTACACCACGTAGACGAACTTGCCATTTATAATCTTCTTTTGCTGTAGTAGAAACTTCTTGTTCTTGAGCAAATGCTGATCCACTAAAAAATAGAGCAGCTCCTAAAAAAGAAAGTAGTAATTTTTTCATAATTTTTTTATTAAATTTCTTAGAGTAAAATTAGCACAAAAAACAATTATGAAATATGATTTATGTCATCTTTGGAGTAAATAGTAGTTTTTTTAATAAATTTAAGGTAAATAATTGATGCATTTTGTGTGTTATTGTTATATATAATAATCTTAAGTGATTGTATATCATTAACAAATTAATTATTATAGTGTTTAATTTAAAAAAATAATAAATCGTATGAAGGTATTAGTTATAGGTGCTTCCACTAATCCGGAGCGCTATTCATTCAAGGCAATAAATATGTTACGAGAATATGATCATTCTGTGGTAGCATATGGTTTAAGAGAAGGAGTAGTAGCCGATGTAGTCATTGATACTACTAAGAAAGCGTATAGTGATATAGATACTATCACTATGTATGTTAACGCAAAACGTCAAGTTGAGTTTTATGACTACATACTAAGTTTAAAACCAAAACGCGTAATATTTAATCCAGGAACAGAGAACCCCGAATTTTATGCTCTATTATCAGCAGAGCAAATTACGTATGAAGAATCTTGTACCTTAGTGTTGTTGCGTACTGACCAATTTTGATTTATTGCTAATCAACAGCAACAATAATACAGTTAGGGTTCCATTTACAAGTATAAGTTCATTATCGAATACATAACCAGCAAACCACTGTTGTGAATTATTGCTTAATATAAGCGTTAGGATTGGAGATGCAAGACATATCAACGGGACAATTTTATCTTTGACTCTTCTTGATTTGAATAATATTGCAAAAGCAAATAGACCAAGTAAAGGACCATAGGTATAAGACGCTATTTTAAATATCATGCTCACGACAGATGCATCGTTAATGGCATTAAACAGTATGATTACTAAAAACATTAATAGAGAAAAACTAAGATGAACTACTTTGCGTTTCCAAATGTTAGAGGGTTTGTCTTTTTGTTTATCCATATTTAAAAAGTCGATACAAAAAGAAGTAGTTAAAGCTGTTAATGCTGAATCTGTTGTAGCAAAGGTAGCTGCTGTAAGCCCAAGTAAGAAAACTATGGCAGGGATCAAGCTTAAGTGATTAAATGCTATTTCGGGAAATAGTAAATCGGTGCGTGGTTTACCTGTAATCTGATCTATAGGTACAGCGATTCCCTGTTGTTCAGCATAAATATAGAGTAGGGCACCAACTCCTAAGAAGAACAGATTTATGATAACGAAAATCGCTGTAAAGGAATACATGTTTTTTTGTGCTTCTTTAATATTTTTACAACTGAGGTTCTTCTGCATTAAATCTTGATCTAAACCAACCATTGCTAAAGTGACAAATACTCCTCCAATAAATTGTTTCAAGAAGTGGAATCGATTGGAGATAAGGTCTTCGAAGAAAAAGATCTTTGAATAGTTACTCTCTTTGATTGTTTCAAATGCTTGTATAGGACTTAAATCTAAGCTATTGCAAATAAAAATAATCGTAAAGATAACAGAGGATACAAGAAAGAATGTTTGTAGCGTATCTGTTACTATAATTGTTTTTAAACCTCCTTTGTAGGTGTAAGCGTAAATTAGCAACAAAGCGATTAAGACTGTAGAAAAGAATGGAATGCCATAGTAATCAAAAACATAGCGCTGTAGTACTATTACGACTAAGTATAGGCGGAAAGCTGAACCGATTGTACGGCTTATCAAAAATATCAATGCAGAAGACTTGTAGCTATAATGACCTAATCTTTTTTCAATGTAGGTATATATGGATACAAGATTATACTTATAGTATAGAGGAAGTAAGACGGCTGCAGTTAGAATAAAACCAACAGCATTTCCAAGTACAAATTGAAAGTATTTAAACTGTTCACCCGATGGTGCACCCACTTCGCCAGGTACCGAAATAAATGTTACGCCAGATAGCGCAGTCCCAATCATTCCAAAAGCGACAAGATACCATTTGGCATTTTTGTTTGCACTAAAAAAAGCATCATTACTACTGTCTTTCTTACTTATGTATTGAGATATAGCGATGAGCACGCCAAAATAAATAACAATAATGCTTATAATAGTAATTGGTGTCATAATACTTTAATTTCTTTATTGGAAGATGTCAAAGCTCAAATGTAAATATTTTTAACGTATGGTATCGATTTTCATTTTAGTTTATTCTATGTAGGTAGTTCTCGAAGATGACAAGCTATTGCATGAGACTATTAGTTAGCTACTAAAAACTCCCTTTTTTTGTATATTTGCAGTTATGGAATTTCCTTCAAAATTATTAGAGAAAGCAGTAGAAGAAGTGTCGCAATTACCAGGAATTGGCAAGCGTACTGCATTGAGATTAATGTTGCATTTATTGAAACAGTCTGAAGAGCAAACAATGCACTTGGCCACGGCTTTGACTAAAATGCGTACAGATATAATTTTCTGTACGAGCTGTCATAATATTTCTGATAAAGAAGTATGTGATATTTGTGAAAATCCTCTACGTGATCACAGAACTATTTGTGTTGTAGAAGATGTACGCGATGTCATGGCTTTGGAGAACACCCAACTTTTCAAAGGTATTTATCACGTGTTAGGAGGGAAAATTTCTCCCATTGACGGGATAGGACCAAGTCAACTTAAAATTCAATCGCTTGTTGATAAAGTGAAGAATGGAGAAGTATCAGAAATTATTTTTGCTTTAAGTTCTACTATGGAGGGGGATACAACTAATTTCTACATTTATAAACAGATTAAGGATTACAATATAATAACGTCTACAATCGCCCGTGGAATTGCCGTAGGAGATGAATTAGAATACGCTGATGAAGTTACTTTAGGCCGCAGTTTAGTACATAGAGTTCCTTTTGAAAATGCCTTTAAAACGATTTAGGATAATTTGTATGTAATCTTGGAGAAACAAGAGTGATTTACTGTTACGTTTCTAATCAACTAACTTCTTTACACTTCAAATTTTAATCTGTATAATACTGCAAGTACTTTCCTAATTGCCCTTTAGAGTGCAAGAAGTCTATTCAATAAATACACTTGTTTGTGGGCAAACGTTCAATAAAACACCATTCTTTCTTGTACTATATATTCTTGTTAACCAATTAAGATTCTTATAGTTAACGATATGGGTAGGGGGTTGTATTTTAATTATCTCTAAACTTTGCTGCTGAATCAGAAGGTTTGCTGAAGTGTTTAAAGGGTAACTTATCACAGCGAAGTGTCAAAAATTTGTATGCAGTTATACTCCTTTCTAATTGTTGTTTTTTTGGTTAAAATTTGAATATTGAAATGTCGCAGAAACAGAAATCTACTTATTTAGTTTATTCTGATTGTTTTAGATTATAGTTGTATTAAATTTTTAACACTAAATTAATTGTTAGACAAGTCTAATTATGTAATTTTGTTTCTCTAAAGAATTAAAAGTGAAATTATCAGAACTACATAAAGGGACAATTGCAAAGATTGTGGGAATCGAAAAAGGCTGTGCACGAGAAGTGCATCAACGATTTTTAGATTTGGGATTTGTTCCTGGTGCAGAAATTGCAGTGCACAATATAAGTCCGCTTAAGGATCCTGTGGCTTATACGATACACAATACACTAATTTCATTGAGGAGGGAAGATGCTAATATGGTGTTAGTTTCTATAGAGTAATTTATCAATTTAGGAAGGAGAAAAAAGATTATGGCACATACTGCCTGTGATATTTGCGATTTAAATACTGCAGCTGAATTAAAAAAACTGGGAGATATATCAGGAAAGTTTGATTATTCAATAGCATTAGCAGGAAATCCAAATACTGGAAAGAGTACGATTTTTAACGCTTTAACAGGGTTAAAACAACATACAGGTAACTGGCCAGGAAAGACAGTTACAAGAGCAGAAGGAAGTTTTTTATACAAAGACAGCAAATACAAAATAATTGATTTACCAGGTACGTATTCTTTGATGTCAACTTCAGAAGATGAAGAAGTAGCAAGGGATTTTATCTTATTTGGTAAACCTGATGTAACCGTTGTGGTAGTGGATGCAGGAAGGCTTGAAAGACATCTAAGTTTAGTTGTACAAATACAGGAGATTACCAATAAGGTAGTTGTTTGTCTAAACTTAATGGATGAGGCTCAAAGACACGGTGTAGAAATCGATGTGCGCGGCTTATCGCGTGATTTAGGAGTTCCTGTTATACCAACATCTGCTCGTAAGAAAGAAGGAATAGCAGATTTGTTATTAGCTATCGATCAGGTAGCTACAGGGAAATATGTTCCTGAGCACAAAAGTATCAGTGGTATTTCGGGAGAATCTCGTAGAGCTGTTAGTGATGTTGCGAGCGACTTATTAGAGTTAGACGCTGACTTGCCGAGTGTTTCTTGGCTTGCTATGCGCTTAATTCAGGAAGATAAGAGCATTCAAGCAGCTTTGTTGAATAACACTTTATCTGCAAAAATTAATATTGATAATATTCAGCCTGTTTTAGAAAAAGCTGGTCGTTATCAAAAGACTCTTGGATTTGATTATGCTGATAATGTTGCAGGTGCTATTTTTTCACAGGTATCTAAAACGGTAAAGAGCACAGTACAAGTAGATGAAAATCAAAGAGCATTTCGCATAGATAGGGCAATAGATAATATTGTCACAAGTAAGACATTTGGTTTTCCCTTGATGATCTTACTGTTAGGAGGAGTATTGTGGCTTACAATTATTGGGTCTAATTACCCATCCGAAGCATTATCTACCTTACTGTTAGAGAAATTATATCCCTTGTTAAAAAGTGGAGCTGCAAGTTTAAATTTTCCTTGGTGGTTATCCGGATTTTTAATTGATGGCGTTTATTTAGCCACGGCGTGGGTTATTGCTGTAATGTTGCCGCCAATGGCGATATTTTTTCCTTTGTTTACGCTATTAGAAGATTTTGGGTATTTGCCTCGAGTAGCATTTAATTTAGACAGAATGTTTAAGGGAGCAGGTGCGCATGGTAAGCAAGCTTTAACAATGAGCATGGGGTTTGGTTGTAATGCAGCTGGAGTTGTAGCGACAAGAATCATTAATAGTCCTCGTGAAAAATTAATTGCCATCATTACTAATAACTTTTCTTTGTGTAATGGTCGTTGGCCTACACAAATACTGATGGCAACTATTTTTATAGGAGCATTAGTACCCAGTTATATGGCCGGTACCGTATCTACTTTAGCTGTAGTAGGAATTGTGTTATTAGGAATTGGATTTACTTTCTTTACTTCTTGGTTTTTATCTAAGACGATGTTGAAAGGTCATTCTTCATTTTTTACCTTAGAATTGCCACCATATCGTCCACCAAGAGTATTGCAGACAATCTATACATCATTAATAGACAGGACGTTAATCGTCTTGTGGCGTGCTATTGTTTTTGCAGCTCCAGCAGGTGCTGTTATCTGGTTAATTAGCAATATTCTTATAGGAGATAAGAGCATTGCAGTTTGGACGATTGAGGCACTTGATCCTATAGCGATGATAATTGGATTGAATGGGGTTATTTTAGTAGCTTATATCGTAGCTATACCAGCCAACGAAATCGTAATTCCAACGATATTAATGTTGACGGCTATGGTACTTGGTGATGCAAGTATTGGAGAAGGAGCAGGGGTGATGTTTGAAGTATCAGATGGAGAGATTGCTACTATCTTAAAAATGGCAGGTTGGACCACGCTTACAGGTGTTAATCTTATGTTGTTCAGTTTGTTGCACAATCCGTGTAGTACTACTATTTATACGATATACAAAGAGACTAATAGCGCCAAATGGACTACTGTAGCCTCATTATTGCCAGTAGCTTTTGGTATTATTGTATGTTTTGTAGTGACACAGATTTGGTACTTATTTGCTTAAATCTTCGCTTGATTTGCAGTGTATGCTATGAGGTCACTTGTATACCTGAGTTGAAGTTTTAAGCGTTATAGTAGAACCGCAGTTTGTATTTTATATTTGATATGAAAAAAGGAGAACTAATTATTAGTTCTCCTTTTTTGTATCTTATCTATATGAATAATTGCTTGTTTCTCATTCTGGATCGACGATTGGATCTTTCCCTATGATGATTTGTTCCCCTAAATACTTCGGTTTTTTTCCAAACAAGTTGTCTAATATAACCTTCACTCTTGCGAATTTTTCTCGTATCAATGTTTTGAACCCAAATTTTCTGGTGACATCTTGGGCATTGTATCCTATAGTTTGTAAATCTAAATTGTTGGCGATAAAAATTGCTCGTTCATTGTGAAAGGGCTGTGACACAATGGTAAAGCTCTTTTGGCCAAAAATAGCAAAAGCTCTATAAACTGAATCTAAGGTACGAAGTCCTGCATAATCTAAGTAAATTTTATCTGCCGGTATCCCTTTTTCAATCAAAGCCTGTTTCATGTCCTTTGGTTCGTTGTAATTTTGATGACTATTATCCCCACTAACTAAAATATAATCCACTTTACCAGCTTTAAAGAGTTTTGCTGCAGCTTCTATTCTAAATGTAAAATAGTAGTTCAGAGATCCTCCTTGCAAATATTTGCTTGTGCCTAATACTAATGCAGTTGTATTATGGGGAATATCGTCAACTGAGTCATAAAGTGACTCTTGTGTCGATTTTTTGACATAGCTATTGCAAAGGAACACAAAGACAAATAGTCCTACAGATAGGAGTAAAAACAGTTTGATCAATTTTTTCATATTCAGTATTTGTAAATAGCTACAAGCTATATGAGTATTAATACCATCTTTTCTTCTTCTTTTTAGAAGCTTCAGATTTACGTGATTTATTTTTATTTCTATAATCTTTCTTTGGTTGATCAGAAGTTTCTCCCGTCTTTTTTTGTCCCGTTTTCACATCCTCTTTCCAAGGATATGGATGCTCGCTAACCACTTTAGGCTGTGTTCGAGTAAATTTCACTATTGTATCCCAATATGTTTTTTCTGACTTATCACAGAAAGATATTGCAATACCTTCGTTCCCTGCCCTTCCAGTACGGCCAATACGATGTACAAAAGTTTCTGGTATATTGGGTAAGTCAAAATTGATTACGCAAGGTAGGTTATCGATATCTATTCCTCTCGCTGCTATATCTGTAGCTACTAATACTTTTGTTTCTTTGTTTTTGAAACTGTCTAATGCTTCTTGTCTTGCAGTTTGGGATTTGTCTCCATGGAAGGATTCAGCGTTAATGCCATTTTTCTTTAGAGATTCAACCACAGAATCGGCACCGGTTTTGGTTCGAGTAAATACAAGTACATCAGTTAGTTTTTGGTTTCTAATGATGTGATACAACAATTTCTTTTTGTCAGACTTTTCGACGAAGTAAACATGTTGTTTAACTGTTTTTGCACTTGAAGATATGGCGTCTACGGCTACATACTCTGGTTTCTGTAAGAACTCATGAGCCAACTCGCGAACAGGCAAAGGCATTGTTGCCGAGAATAACAGTGTTTGTCTATTGCTTGGGGTTAATTGAATTAGTTTTTTGACATCGTCAATGAATCCCATATCTAACATTAAATCCGCCTCATCAATTACAAGATAGTGAAGTGAATCCAGGTCTAACTGTTTTTGTTTATATAAATCTAACAGTCGTCCGGGAGTACCAATAATCACATCAGCTCCTTTCTTTAATTGTTCTATCTGTGGTTTAATAGACATTCCACCGTAAATAGTGATATGAGTTACATTAGTATATTTAGCATAAGCAGTAAAATTATCCGCTATTTGACCAGCTAACTCTCTTGTAGGAGTAATGATTAAAACTTTTGCTTTCTTAGCTTTTTTCGTATTACCTATTTTGTGTAGATAATGTATAATAGGCATGGCAAATGCAGCTGTTTTTCCTGTACCAGTCTGCGCACAACCAATTAAGTCTTTTTCAGCAAGTACCAGTGGAATTACTTTTTCTTGAATGGGAGTAGGTGCTTGATAACCTAATTCTTCAATAGCTCTTAGAATATTTTTATTTAAATGTAAATCTTCAAATGTCATCTATAACAGTATATAATTTAGAC
>NZ_WSPP01000054.1:0-1523 GCF_009767705.1 Myroides sp. LoEW2-1
GTATTTGCCTTATGACGTGGTAGAGGATGATATGTTAGGATTTGAGTTTAGAAACAACTATATATTACTAGTCTTGAAAAACCGATACAGGATTGATAATTTAAAATTATAAAATATAACAGTAGTAGACTTTAGTTGCTACTGTTTTTTTATACTCTCTAGGTTTCTGTTAAACTTGAAATTTAAATATAGCTCTCACGATACCAATTATATCGTTTTTTTTTCTACATTTAATCAATTAACAAGATTTTGTTCTATAAGGTGCTGAATTTTAACTTTTGTCTTTAATTCGTACCACAGTTCAAAGTTAAGAAACGTTTACTGTAACAATGAAAACCTATTTATCGATAATTTTTGTTTTATTTTTTTCTATTTCTTTTGGACAAGGCATACTTGAACCTGGTGTGCGTTTAAGAGATGAAGGAAAATATGAGGAATCTATTAGCTATTATCTTAACGAAAAGAAAGAGGGATATTGGGATTGGGGACATAAGTATAATTACGCAAAAGTTCTTGCGCTAGCAGGACAAGTAGATAGTTGCTTTTTCTATTTAGAAGAAAATATTAATAAACGAATTGCAGTACAATCTTTAAGAGACAAAGAATTTATTGGAATTAAAGAAGATAAAAGATGGACAACTTATGAGCAAAGCGTAATTAATAAACATATTCCATGTAAGGACGTAACTTTCAGTGCCGAGATCTTTAGAATTTTAGCTTTATCAGATAAAGAGAGTACTAATATTAAATTACTTTTTGAGTTAATAAATAAAAAGGGATGGCCCAAACAAAGTCAAGTAGGAGATGCCGCTAGTTATATATTTGCTACATTAATATATGAAGATTTGTTTTTAGTACAAGCTAAGAAACACCTAAAAGAATTAAAAGAGTTGTGTATAAAAGGCGAGATTGACTGTGAGTATTTTGCCGATACATATGATTTAGTACAAAAAAAAGCTAACAAACCGCAAAAGTATGGGGCGATTTTTAATATAGATTACGATAATGACTTTAAAAGAATCTATTACAAATTTGTCGATGAAAAAAAAATTAATAAATGGAGAACTGAAATAGGACTAAAAAAATTGGAAGAATTTAGTGATTAAAGCATCTATGGCTAATATTGTATTAACGAAATGGAGATTTTAGAGATAAATTATTCCTCGTTTTTGTTGTAAAATCAATTCTTAACAGCTCTATGTTTACTATTGAATCCAAACAATCCTAAATCATATTCTAAAACTTTACTAATTAATAGTTTACTTTAATTTAAAAATGAACCCCCTTATAAATAGAGTATACGGAATATAAAGAAAAAGGAGTTATCTAAAAATCAGGTAACTCCTTTTGCTTTATATCTATTTGTGTTTATGCTTTTTAGCGTTTTTTTTCTCTTGCCCTTTACTGTAAGGCTTAGCTGACTTTGATCCCCTTACTTATTTCATTTGTCCAGGAGGTAGATCGTTATTCCCATGTGACTAAATATGTACAGCACAAGAAGCTAAAAGTAAAGTCGTTAAGGC
>NZ_WSPP01000055.1:0-487 GCF_009767705.1 Myroides sp. LoEW2-1
ATCCTTAATCTTACCACAAGGTACAAAAGAATTTACTTCGTACAACCATGTCGTGATACTATCCGTAGGTTCTGTGACCTTACACAGCTTACCTGTATCGTTTACCTGCATCAGGCGAGGGTAGGCATGCTGGTGTTGCCACTCGTGTAGTGGCACATTGCCATCCCATACCCAGCGGGTGGTGATGCCCTTATGCGTCTTGGCGATACGTCTTCCTAACGGATCATAGTAAAACTGGACTTGCTAACTTAGTCTGGACAAAGAGTTAAGCATAAAAACTTATCCTTGACTTATGAAAAGAATTAGAAAGACTTACGATGCAGCTTTTAAGAAGCAAGCCGTTGAACTGGCTAAGGAAAAAACAAATAATTTCTGTACAATGTAGTCTGACCCGTCCTGAAAAAACTGTACAGTTTTAAATACCAATAAGAGATGGAAAAGTCAATAAAAGAGAAAAAAGTAAAACAACGTTATCATCAAGAATTCA
>NZ_WSPP01000056.1:0-4689 GCF_009767705.1 Myroides sp. LoEW2-1
AGACACTCCTACTTAAACTACCAGACAATCAACGAATTTAATCAAATAATAAATAGTAATAAAGCTGCTTAACTAATTGTCCAGATTTCGTTTGGATATCCACACTTAAAGTATTTTCTTCAACACTAATCCAATAGTACAAAGTACTCAATAGAGACAAGAAATAGGTAAGGAATAAGTAGAATCCTATTAACTTTACTAATGCAACAAACAAATCTCTTTTACTCATAGCTATTTTACATTATATAAAATATAAAACTTTAATATACAACATCTTAAAAAATAATCAGATTAGTTTTCTGTTATCTTATTAATGAAATCACTTATATCAGGATTATTTATAATTTCTGGCTGATCATAATTATTGAACATTGTTAAAAACTGGTTGTGTTGTTTTGTAAGTGAAGGCAACCTTCTAACAATATAGTACTTTAAAAGTTGTAAACTTGGATTGGCACTATCTAATTTCAAAGCTTTTTCTATTGCTATCAAACCTTTTTTATATTGACTATCCTTCGAATGAAGGTATATCGTGGCTCTGAGATAATATAACTGAGCTTTCTTATACCCAAGTTTCTCGGCTTTAGTTAACAAATTGAGTATTTCATCTTCTCGATACTCTAAATGATTAGATATACTGTAATTCACTTTACAATTAGCTAAAAGTAAATACAAGCGAGGTTCCTTAGGATGGTCAACTAACTTTTCATTTAGATAGTTTTCTAACTCGATTAAATCGAACTGTATCCTACCACCAGCCATACTAAAGGCATTAATCAAAGCATCCAGTTCTTCATCAAAACGAGAATCTGTCCTATAGACAGAACTCAAAGTATAGTAAAAAGGATTAACTGAATAACCATCTAAAATATAACCTGACTTTGTCTGAGGAAAATACTTTAAACATTGATTGACAATATACTCTGCTTCCGAAAGTCTATTCTGTTTAATGTACAAAATCGCTAACTTATTAGCATAATTTAATGTGTACTTAAAGAATCTATTACTTTGATATCTATCTGAGTCTGTATCTGTATCTTTATTATAGTATTTTAAATAATACTTATACCGGTAAGTAAAAAATCGATACTGTTCTTTTAGTAATACTTTATAATACGCTTCCAATCGCTCATCGTAATGAAAGGTAGTCAATAGTTCTTCTTTCCAAGTTTCGTATCTATCCATATACTGTTTACTCATCTCGGTTGCCTTATAGTTCAACTCAATTGTACTCAACTTTTCAACATACTCTAAAGACTGTTCTAAATTTTGTTCAACAGCTACTGATTCGTGTTTTGCTAAATTATAATAGTATATAGCCAAATGCTTATAAACACTTTCTTTACTATCTTTCAAAGTCGGATCTTTTTCTACTTGTACTAATGCCTTCATATAATCATCTAAGGCATTTTCATAGTTTCCTAAATAAAAGTTCATTAACCCACGACGCAAAATATACTTCACTCCTTTAATACCATCTAAGCCATTCTGTTCAGCGTGAATTAAGAAATTAATATCGTCCATCAATTCTTCAAAAGACAGCCCTAGATAGGACATTTTACTATACAGCTTCTCTCCATTTTCGTCACGCACATTACCTTTTGTATGCAAATCAATAGCTGAATTAAATGTCAAATCTAAACGGCTAATTCTCAAGCCTACATTCAAAGAATCTTCGGCAATTCGCTTAGAAATACTTCCAACGATACCTCTCATCTCTTGACCTGTAAAACCAGGTTGAGCGTACATAGAGAACGTTGTCACAAAAGCTAATAAAAATATATTTAAGTAGAACTTACTCATTTTATTCTGTAATTATTAATCATATTAACAAAAATAAACATTAATTAATCACAAAATAGATTCGACACTACCATTTATTCACATATATACATTACTTTATCCATATCGTGATAAAACAGCATTGTCCAGTGCTCTGCTTCTGCCTGTACCTTCCAGTCCCCACGCCACTTCATCGCCAACTTTCCATCATAGTCGCTTTTAAAAGCCATATTAAATTCCAGATAATTATACTTAGGTAAGTTATCAGCTCCATAAAAGATAATCTGCTCATCGTCTTTTATCCAAAATACTTGCATATAAGGCGTGTGGCCTCCTACTACTTCATACGAAATACAGTCAACTATATTCCCTCTATCTCCATTCATCCATATAATATTAGGCAAGGCTAAGACCTCCTCTAAAATATCATAATCAAAAGATATATCATCCATAGAAAGTTCTGCAAAAGCAACTTCCCTACGCTGAATATAAATATCTGCGTTGGGAAAACGTCCTTTATATCCCTTTTCTGTATCTTCAACAAGACCATTAACATGATCCTTGTGTAAATGCGACATCAGGACTCTATCAATATCTAAAGGAGTTAATCCCTCTTTTTCAAGCAACTGATCTATGATATAGGTTCCATTCTCTTGATATCCTAAACCAGCATCTAATAAAGTCTTGTGATGATCCGTTATGATAAGAAAAGGCTGTACAGCTAACTGTATTTCCGTTGTTAATACCTTATCTCCAATTGGCAAAAAGTTCTTTACCTCATCTTCATAAAAATCTCCTTCTTTCAGGGGAACTACTTTTATCATTTTTTTGTGTGAATTTGTGGTAGCAAAGATAAGTAGAAAATAAAACACCCCTTTTAAACAATCCTCTACAAAAGAAGATAATAAATAAAAAGTATTAAATAAGCATATAATATATCTATATTTGTTCGCGCTCAATTAAGAAAGCTACTACAATCATTTCTCTGAAATAACTTTATATCAACGTCTTTTGATTTTTTGTTTTTTCAGTTGCCTATATATTGTAAGAGGTTCAATCTCATAGAGGCAAGAGAAAATAATACATTTAAAAGTGGTTTTACCTCCTTTGCTGTATTTCAATTAAAAAACTCATTACACATAATAGAAAATTACAGTTTATTACCTATAAACTGTTTAAATTCCATTGTGAAAAATGAAAAAATATAAAACAACAAAATGAACTTTAAAGATCTCAATATCATTACGCCAATACTCGATGCTATCGAACAAGTAGGTTATACTGCACCAACACCTATTCAAAAACAAGCAATCCCTATTGTGCTTGATAGAAAAGATATTATCGGATGTGCCCAAACAGGAACAGGTAAAACAGCTTCTTTTGCCATACCGATTTTACAAATATTGCACAATAACGAGCATGCTAATAAGGGAATTAAAGCTTTAATTCTCACCCCTACAAGAGAACTTGCAATACAAATCAGCGACAATTTTAAACTATATGGCCAAAACCTTTCTTTGAAACATACAACGATCTTCGGAGGCGTATCTGCTGAAAAGCAAATTAATCAAGTAAGAAGAGGCTGTGATATATTAATCGCTACACCAGGTAGACTGCTGGACTTAATCAATCAAAACGTTGTTAAATTGAATCAAATCGAACTATTTGTTTTGGACGAAGCTGACCGAATGCTCGATAGTGGTTTCATACACGACATCAAAAAGATACTAACCAAGTTACCTAAGAAAAAACAAACATTATTTTTCTCGGCTACAATGCCTACTGAAATTAGAAAGTTTGCCCAATCTATTTTATATAAACCAACAGAAGTAAATGTGACACCTGTTTCATCGACAGCAAAGACCATTGAACAATCTGTTTACTTTGTCGATAAAGAAAACAAGCAAGAATTGCTAATTCACTTGCTTAAAGACAAGCCAAAAGAGCGTATATTGGTATTTACCCGTACAAAATATGGAGCGGATAAATTAGTCAAAAAGCTTTTAAAGGCAGGGATACAGTCAGCTGCAATTCACGGAAATAAATCTCAAAATGCAAGACAGCGCGCCCTTGAGAACTTCAAAACGAATACAATCAATGTGTTAATTGCCACTGATATTGCTGCACGTGGTATCGATATAGATGAGCTCCCTTGTGTAGTTAATTACGAACTTCCCAATATTTCCGAAACTTATGTACATCGCATTGGCCGTACAGGACGAGCTGGTGCAAATGGAGTTGCTATTTCATTTTGTGATGAAACAGAAAAAAAGGATCTAATGAATATTCAAAAATTAATAGGATTTAAAATTCCAATTAAGAAAGTTGAATTATAGGCTCCTATCTACTTGTTTCACTATTAAACGCTATAAAAGTCGGTATCACCTTTAAGGTTTATTCTCGCAACAAATCAAATCTATTGTTGAATAAACACAAGCTTAGAGAGAGACATAGGATTATTTTTATATAAAAGTAAAAAAATATACCCGATAACTATTTACTTCTCAAATAGTTGTTGAAAACATCGAAAAAAACATTATTTTTTACTTGTTTCGTATATTTAAAAAGCAATATATTTGCAACGTCAAAATGAGACACACACAGTGTTAGACTCATTACAGACGCCTAATTAAACACTAAGTTTAAGGACGGTCCAGTAGCTCAGCTGGATAGAGCAACTGCCTTCTAAGCAGTAGGTCTCAGGTTCGAATCCTGACTGGATCACAAAAAAGCCTCAACAAATGTTGGGGCTTTTTTTGTTTACATTCTTATCTAATTTAAAGAGTGGATTTCAAAATCGATTACAAAAGGGATCAATCTCAAAAGTTGTGTTTAGGCATAAAGCTTAGTCAATCTGTATAAAAAGAAATCAATATCTCTTACACCTCTAAACTGAGCTCTGAATGC
>NZ_WSPP01000057.1:0-27292 GCF_009767705.1 Myroides sp. LoEW2-1
TAAAATCATTTTTACAAACTCAATATAGTTTTCCACGGTTATTATTTATTATTACAAAGATCTGTAGTTTTTAATTCACACACAACTTTTGAGATTGATCCACAAAAACACAAACGACGATAATAGCTGAAAAGAAAAATGTAAACACATATTGTTTATTGATCCTCATACTGGTGAAACCGACGAAAGTATTATATCATCAATAGAAATAAGAACTAAGTCAAAATCTATGACAAAAGACATATTCGATGCTTAGAGGTAAACTAACAGCCCTTATACATGTATTGAAGAATAATCTAACTACACCTAAGTAATGATGTAATCTATTTAAATCTTTCATTTAGCGATACCTCTACTCCATACATACTCCCCCAGAATACCTTACCACTTCTATAGTTCACATCGCATACCATACCCCTAACATCACAACTCTTTCTTCTGCTACTCCCCTACCCAAATTAATAGACATTACTCAAATTTCACACATTGCTCCTCTTTCAGCAAATCAAAAAAGAATACAACAGAGCGTTTAAAGTTAAAGTAAATAACAAATACATCATGCATCACTATACCCAAAATCAATAGAGTATTGCTTGCACTTTCTCCACGTATTCTCGCAGATTGTTAGGGGTTTCCTTGGCAAAACCCCCATTCTTGGCAACAAAACCACAAGGATACCCCTAGAAAACCCTTCGTAAGTAGCTAAAAAGGACTTTAAAAATACCTACTTAATAAACTTGTAACCAACTAAGAAGCACAACTAATACCACCTTTGGTACAACTAAAAACACCAAACTGTGAATAACACTAAAAATTGAAACTCAATACTTACCACACAAACAACAATCCCTTTCTCCAATTACTCAGCAATACACTCTTTATGTCTTTACACAGATCTAAAACAGACCTGTACTCAACATTACTCCTTCCATATAAAATCAACTTACCTGTAACACTTTATTAGCTTATTTATAATTATAAATCAATTATGATAAAGTAAATTCATCGGTTAAAAAAATTTTGTTAATAGATAATCATTTCTTTAACTTTGGCAAAAAATAACTAAACTATGAAAGCAAAAAAAATTTTTAGATTAGCAACCTTTGCATTATTATTAGCTGGAGCAACATCTTACGCACAGTCGCCTTCTCCTTTACACGTTGGGATTAAGGCAGGAGCAAACTTTACTGATATGTCTACATCTTTAAAAGATTACAACAGTAAATCTGCTACTGGTTTTGCGCTTGGTGCTGTAGCGAGATTTGACATTAAAAAAACTTACCTTCAAGCAGAGCTTTTATACTCTGAGAAAAACGTAAAATTTGAGGGAGCAACTGGCAACAACACTTCTAAAATGAAGAATATTGAAGTTCCTGTTGTTTTTGGTTACAAAATCATCAACCTACCTTTATTGCACTTGCGTACCTATGCAGGGGGAGTTTACACAAATATGATTGGAGATAACTTCAATAAAAAAGAAATAGGAGATACATTCAAAAACTTTGACAAATCAAACATTGGTTACCGTTTAGGAGTTGGAGCTGATATCTTAAAATTCACTGTTGACGTTTCATACGATGGAGGTTTCAGCAACGTGAGTAAAGACTTCAAAACTAAACCAAACACTTGGTTAGTTTCAGTAGGATATTTCTTTTTATAAGATAAATTTCAACATTAACAGAAAGAGTTGTTACTTTGCAGTAGCAACTCTTTTTTGTTTGCTACTTTCAAATAGTTTTAAAAATATTATTTTTGCAATATGCAGAAGAAAATAAACATATTAAATAAGCGCGCAAAATTTGACTATGAGATTATAGACAGATTTACCGCTGGTATAGTTTTAACGGGAACAGAGATTAAATCAATTCGATTGGGGAAAGCGAGTATTGCAGAAAGTTTTTGTGAGTTTCAAGGCCTTGAATTATTTGCCATTAATACTCAAATTGAAGAATACGCCTATAGCAAACACTTCAATCACAAAGCTAAAACAGAGCGCAAATTACTACTCAACAAGAAAGAGCTTAAAAGCTTAAACAAGAGTGTTCAAAACAAGGGGTTAACCATTGTACCTTTGCGTCTATTTTTAAACGACAGAGGATTAGCTAAACTTGAGATAGCGCTGTGTAGAGGTAAAAAGAACTACGATAAACGCGAGACAATTAAAGATCGAGATAATAAGATCAACTTAGACAGATTGAAAAAGTCATATTAAAGAACTGATTTTAATAAAATAAAAAACGAAGTACTCTGCAGAGTACTTCGTTTTTTTGTATCTAATTTTTATTCTCTAACATTGGGACAAATTTAAAGTCACCATACTCGTGTTTTTCAAACTGAGTTTCATTCAAACGAACTAGTTCAGTCATGATTTGTGTTTCTTCTCCCAAAGGAATGATAAGCCTACCTCCAATTTTTAACTGAGCCATTAAAGGTTGTGGTATAAACGGAGCACCAGCAGTAACAATAATAGAATCAAAAGGAGCATAATTAGGCAATCCTTTATATCCGTCACCAAAAGTCATTAATTTGGGGCGTATTCCCAATTTTGGAAGCAAATGACTTGTCTTCTTATACAATTCATTTTGCCTTTCTATGCTGTAAACTCTTGCTCCCATAGCTACTAAAACAGCGGTTTGATAACCACTTCCCGTTCCTATCTCCAACACTTTATCTTCTTTCTCCAGCCTTAACAGTTGCGATTGAAAAGCAACAGTGTATGGATGAGAGATCGTCTGTCCTGCACCAATTGGAAATGCTTTATCTTGATAAGCAAAATTTTCAAAACTTGAATCTAAAAATAAATGTCTAGGAATCACCCTTATAGCCTCTAAAACAGCAGTATCTACTATACCTTTTTGTTTTAAAGACTCTACAAGCTGATTGCGAAGACCTTGATGTTTAGGGGTATCTATCACGGCAAGTAATTTTAATTTGCGCTAATTTACACAATATTTACAATAAACTTACTCACAAAGCCTCTCTGAGGCATTTCATTTCCTATCTAATATCCTTTTTATATCGAACTATGAAAAAGAATTTAAACAACATTTTTTCAAACTAACTCAACAGCAAGACTTAAGCTTGGATAAGCAAAACTTTATCCCCTATTTTTTATGCGTTACTTAAATTAAGTTATATTTTTGTTGAAAATATTTAGATATGCTAAAAGTTGGTGTATTGGGAGCAGGACATTTAGGTAAGATTCACTTACGCCTGTTAAACCAATCTGAAAAATATAATTTAGTAGGATTCTATGATCCTTTTAAAGAGAACGCAGAGAAAGTTGCTGCTGAATTTGGATATCGTAAATTTGATAGCATTGAGGAGTTGATAGCTGCTGTGGATGTAGTAGATATCGTGACTCCTACCCTTTCCCATTTTGATTGTGCTAAACAAGCAATCGAGGCAGGAAAACACGTTTTCCTTGAAAAGCCAATCACAACTACTGTAGAAGAGGCTGAAGAAATTATCAAGTTAACAAAGAAACACAACGTATATGGCCAAGTAGGACACGTCGAAAGATTCAATCCTGCCTTTTTAGCTGTAAAATCAAAGATAGAGTCACCAATGTTCATCGAAACTCACCGCCTTGCTGAGTTTAACCCAAGAGGAACTGATGTACCTGTTGTTTTGGACTTAATGATACACGATCTCGATGCTATTTTAAGTGTGGTTAAATCCCCTGTAAAACACGTTAGTGCAAGCGGAGTAGCTGTTTTAAGTGAATCACCCGATATTGCCAATGCTCGAGTAGAGTTTGAAAACGGATGCGTGGCTAATATTACAGCAAGTAGAATCTCAATGAAGAATATGCGTAAATCTCGTTTCTTTCAACGTGATGCTTATATTTCGGTAGACTATTTAGAAAAAACTTGTGAGGTAGTCAAAATGAAAGAAGCTCCAGAAACTCCTGGCGACTTTGACCTTATCTTACAAAATGCTGAAGGAGTTAAAAAACAAATTTATTACGACAACCCTGAAGTTCATCAAAATAATGCTATTTTAGATGAATTGGAAACGTTTCACGATGCTATTGTAAACAATACAAGACCTGTTGTAACGTTAGAAGATGGTACAGCTGCTTTGAAATTAGCATATCAAATCATCGATGCATTTAAAAAATAAAATGAACTAACATTAAAAATCAACTATATATGAAAAATATCGCAGTTATAGGTGCTGGAACCATGGGGAATGGTATTGCACATACCTTTGCTCAAAAGGGGTTTACAGTATTCTTAATCGATATATCTGAACAAGCTATTGAAAGAGGTATGACTACGATTGTGAAAAACCTTGATCGCATGATTGCAAAAGGAAGTATCACTGAAGCTGAAAAGAAAGCAACTATTGAGAACATCATTACCTATACAGAAATAAAAGACGGTGTGGTAAATGCTGACTTAGTTATAGAGGCTGCAACAGAAAATGTACAGTTAAAACTAAATATCTTTAAAGAATTAAGTGAAGTATGCAATGAGAATATCATTTTAGCTTCAAACACTTCTTCAATTTCAATTACTCAAATTGCTTCTGTGGTGAAGAACCCAGAAAGAGTTATAGGGATGCACTTTATGAATCCTGTGCCAATTATGAAGTTAGTGGAGATAATTCGCGGTTATAGTACATCTGACGAAGTTACTAAAGCGATTATGGAGTTATCTAAAAAATTAGATAAAGTACCTACAGAAGTAAATGATTACCCTGGATTTGTAGCTAACCGCATACTGATGCCAATGATTAATGAGGCTATCGAAACACTATATAATGGAGTTGCTGGTGTAGAAGAAATTGACACTGTGATGAAATTGGGAATGGCTCATCCAATGGGACCGCTTCAATTAGCAGATTTCATAGGCTTAGATGTTTGTTTGTCAATTCTAAACGTAATGTATGAAGGATTTAAAAATCCAAAATACGCACCATGTCCGTTATTAGTAAATATGGTTATGGCTAAAAAACTTGGCGTAAAATCTGGAGAGGGATTCTATGACTACTCAGAGAGTAAGAAAGCTGAGAAAGTAGCTAAAATGTTTGCATAACAAGATAAATAATATAGAAAAAGACAACTGATTCACAATAAAATCAGTTGTCTTTCTTTCGATTTGATACCATAAATAATGGCAAAAATACTTCCATTCCAAGGCGTTCGTCCTACAAGAGATAAAGTTAGTTTAGTAAGTTGTCGTTCATTCGAAGACTACACAACTGTAGAATTAGCCTATCTATTAGATTACAATCCTTTTTCTTTTCTTCACGTTTTGCATCCCGCTTATGTTAATCCACAAAAGGTAACAAGTGACAAGCGTTTCAAAATGGTTGCTGCTAAATTAAAAGACTTTAAGAAAGAGAATATCCTTGTCAAAGAAGAAAAGCCGATTTTCTATTTATATCAAATTCAAACAAAATCACATGTATTTACAGGCATTATAGCCGGTACAACACTTGAAGACTACAATGACAATGTGATTCTCAAGCACGAAGACACACTTGAATACAGAGTTAAGTTATTCAAAGAGTACTTGGATTTCAGTAAATTCAATACAGAACCCGTTTTAATGATGTATCCAGATCAAGAGGACATTAATATTTGGATAGATAATTTTAAACAGTCAAGGCCGATATACGACTTTAGTACAGTAGAGAAAGAAAGGCATACGCTGTGGAAAATAGACAATGACGCTGAAATTGAATGGTTGTGTAGCAAGTTCGAGCAAGTAGATAAAATGTACATTGCCGATGGACATCACCGTTTTGCTTCTGCCAATATGCTACAACAAGAAGATCCTGAGAACCAAAGAGGACACAACAATTCTGTCATGACTTACTTAATCTCAGAAAACAATATCAAGATTTACGAGTTCAACAGAATTATTCACGATTTAAACAATCACACAAAAGAAGAATTTCTTGAATTGTTAAATCAAAAATTCCTTGTTGAAAATAAAGAACAACAGTTGTGGAAACCCACACAGAAAATGGAATTTGGCATGTATTTGGATGGAGATTTCTACGCTCTTAAATTAAAAGAGAAAAAGAAAACAAACGATATCCTCCAACAATTAGATGCTCAAATCTTATACGATGAAGTATTACACCCTATTCTCGGACTCGATGATTTGCGTAATGACGCGCGAATTGACTATATTCCAGGAAATGAATCTATTGTAACAATTAAAGAAATGGTAGATGACGGAGAATACGAAGTAGGTTTTATGCTTTACCCTACCAATGTAGAAGAAATTAAAAAAGTGGCGGATAACAACCTGATCATGCCACCAAAAAGTACATATATTGAACCTAAGTTCATGAATGGTTTATTAATTTATGAAATTTAATGTAAGAGAAAATGGTTATAGCAAATAATCTGAATGAGATTAAAAAAACGATTCCTGAGGGAGTGACATTGGTAGCTGTTTCGAAAACAAAGCCAATAGAAGATATCCAACAAGCCTATGATGCAGGCCAACGTGTATTTGGGGAAAACAAGATTCAGGAGATGAGTGATAAGTACGAATCTCTACCTAAGGACATACAATGGCACATGATAGGGCACGTACAGAGAAACAAAGTGAAGTATATGGCACCTTATGTTTCGTTGATTCACGGTGTAGATAGCTTTAGACTACTTGAAGAAATAGATAAACAAGCTAAGCGAAATAACCGAGTTATTCCTTGTTTATTGCAAATGTTTATTGCCAAAGAAGACACTAAATTTGGATTAGACGAAGCGGAGTTAATCGAAATATTAGAGAGTGAAGCCTTTTCAAAATTGCAACATATTGAAATCAAAGGGTTAATGGGAATGGCTACTTTTACAGAGGACCAGCACCTAATCAAAGAGGAGTTTACTTCACTAAAGGCTATATTTGACAAAGTAAAAAACAACTACTCACATATTCCTTCTTTACAATTGACTACTGTGTCAATGGGAATGAGTAACGATTACCTATTAGCCATAGAATGTGGTAGCACCATGGTTAGAATTGGCAGTAGTATATTCGGTCATCGAAATTATTAATTAATACGATATTACAGCTTGTACGCAATATTAGATATAGAGACAACAGGAGGACAATTTAATGAAGAAGGAATCACTGAAATAGCCATTTATAAATTCGATGGCGATAAAGTAGTAGATCAATTCATTAGTTTAGTAAATCCTCAAATTGAAATACAGCCCTTTGTAGTAAAACTTACGGGTATAAGTAATGCTATGCTCCGTTTAGCACCTAAATTCTATGAAGTAGCGAAGCGCATCATTGAAATAACAACAGATTGCGTTATTGTTGCTCATAATGCAGACTTCGACTATAGAGTAATTAGAACAGAGTTTAGAAGATTGGGCTACAACTTTAACAGAGATACACTATGTACTGTTGAGTTATCTCAAAAATTATTACCTGAAGCTAAATCACACTCTTTAGGCAAATTAGTGCGTTCATTAGGTATTCCTATTGCTGATAGACATAGAGCACATGGAGATGCAATGGCTACTTTGAAATTGTTTCAATTATTACTGTCAAAAGACCACGAAAAAACAATCCTAAAATCAATGATTAAATCAGATATTCGCACTGGTATTAATCCTAAGTTTTTAGACATTGCAGATAGTCTTCCCTCAACAGTTGGTATTTATTATATCCACAACGAAGAAGGTCAAATCATCTTTATAGGCAAAAGTCAGAATATCAAGAAGAAAGTTTTACAACACTTTACAAGCAACACTACTGTCTTTAAGAAGATTCAACAAGAAACTTATACAGTGACTTATGAAAAAACAGGCAATGAATTAATAGCAATGCTCAAAGAAGCAGAGGAGATTACTATTAACAAGCCGAAATACAATAAAGTAAGCAAGAAGAATATCTACCCTTACTCTTTGTATATAAAAACAAATTTAAACGGATACCATTATTTCGCTATAGAAAAAACGGATGGTCGAAAACGCAACGTTATGGCTTTCACCTCGCCAACTGAGGGTAGAAAGTTTGTTCAAAGTATAACACATCACTTTGAACTACCGTTCTTTTTAGAAATGATAAATGAGAAAAAGAGCAAGAAAGTGACTGAAGCTAATTTCTCAGATACAATAGAAATGAATAAAACGGATTATAATTGTAATCTTTTAGAACTACTTGTTAATTACAACATAGATCAAGGCAACTTATTAATCATCAACAAAGGAAGAAAAGTAGAAGAAAAAAGTGCCGTAGTACTCGAAGAAGGAAAATTGAGAGGTTACTGTTTCTACGATCTAAATTATCAAGTAAATTCATTAGATCGATTGCAAAGTAATTTAACAACTATTACTTTTAATCGAAATAATAGAAATATTATTTTAAATTATTTAAATAAAAAAACAGGTTATAAATTAGTTCATATTTAAATCTTAGACACCGTTGAGAAAGAAACTTAAGAATAAATGGGATATCCTAAAGCAAAAGATTTACATCGTAATTTACGGTTCTAACACTTTTGCTGGAAAATTATTTGACTTAGTATTATTAGCCGTTATTCTCTTGAGCGTTTTATTGGTAATGCTTGAGTCAATAGAAAGCTTTGATATGAAGCACCATATCAGTCTTAAAGTATGTGAATGGATTATTACTGTCTTTTTTACTATAGAATACATATTGCGTATTCTATGTAATAAGAAACCATTAAAATACGTATTCAGCTTTTATGGAATAGTCGATTTGATTTCCATATTGCCAATGTACTTATCTTTCTTCGTAGCAGATGCTCAAGTGTTAACAGTTGTACGTGCATTACGTCTTTTACGCCTTTTTGGAATTTTAAATTTGGTTCCTTATATCGGTCAAGAATCCCACTTAAAACTCGCTATAAAAGCAAGTAGAACAAAAATCATTGTATTTGTTTACTTCGTATTAGTTGTATCTATTATTTTGGGAGCTTTGATGTATGTAATCGAAGGAAAAGACAATGGCTTTACAAGCATTCCGCGCAGTATTTACTGGTGTATCGTAACCTTGACCACTGTGGGTTATGGAGATATTGCTCCCCAGACCATACAGGGACAGATGATTGCCTCATTTATCATGATTATGGGGTACGGCATTATTGCAGTACCAACTGGAATTGTAACTGCCGAATTCTCTAATATTAAAAGGAATAGATTAGATGCGCGTAAGAGAAGAAACTGCCCTTCATGTACAACAACTATTTATGATGAAGATGCGAACTACTGCTATAACTGTGGTCAAAAATTAGGAGATGTATTCAAAAAATAATAGATATTTAATTGTTGTTATCGGACCTACTGCTATTGGAAAAACAGCCTTGGGAATCGAAATAGCAAAGCATTATAACAGTAACATAATTTCTTGTGATAGCAGACAGTTCTATCGAGAAATGAATATAGGTACAGCCGTGCCTTCTCAAGAAGAATTAAGTATTATACCTCATCATTTTATTCAACATATTGGTATAGATACACCCTACTCAGTAGGAGATTTTGAAAGAGACGCCTTAGCAAAACTGGAAGATCTATTTCAACACAACCCCATACAAGTCATGGTTGGTGGTTCTGGTTTATTTGTCAATGCAATTATCAATGGTTTAGATGATTTCCCTGACATAGACCCCAATATCAGAGAAGACTTAAACAAAGAACTTGAAGAAAAAGGATTGGCTTCTCTTCAAAATAAGTTAAAAGAACTTGATCCTGTACACTATGAAAAGGTTGCGATAGATAATCCACAGCGTGTTACAAGAGCACTGGAAGTTTGTATAGGTACAGGGAAACCCTATTCATCCTTCTTGAATAAAAAAGCAAACAATAGAAACTTTACTCCTATCATTATAGGATTAGAGGCTGATCGTGAATTAATGTATCAACGCATTAACAAGCGAGTGGATATTATGATCGATAACGGACTTTTAAAAGAAGCTGAGGCATTGTATCCTTTTAGGAAGAATAATGCATTACAGACCGTAGGGTACAGAGAACTGTTTACTTATTTTGATGGAGATTGCAATTTAGATTTTGCAATTGAGGAAATTAAGAAAAACACACGCCGTTTTGCTAAACGCCAGATGACTTGGTTCAAAAGAACTGAAGGTGCCAATTGGTTTGATTTTACTACAGATCCAAACAACATTATTGCGGAGATTGACAAAATTATCAATCAATAAAGGCAACGACCTCTACTCTACCAAGCAAACATACAACCACTTTAAAACTATATTATATGCCAATTTCTCCAAATTTCACTTCCATTTATACTCGAAGTTTCATTGTTGATTTCTTTGATTGCTCACCGGATGGAGTTATCAAGCTATCCGCGCTCAGTCGATTAATACAATATGTTGCATCAGAACATTCTATTGTAGGGGGAATCAGCTTTTGGGACTTACAACAAGTTAGTCAAGCCTGGGTAGTGAATAAGTTTAGAATAGAGATTGAAGGAGAATTACCCCATTGGCAAGATGAGATTACAATTACAACTTGGATAGAAAAATTAGATGGCTTTCGATCAGTAAGGAACTTTGAAGTGCACCAGAATAGCCAATTACTGGCAAATGCTTCTTCTCTTTGGGTGATTATGAATACAGAAAAGAGAAGACCTGAATTAATGAAACTTCCCCACGAACATTTTATTAAATACGCAGATAAAAAGTCAGTAAAAGAGGACTTTCAAAGAATGCCAAAAAATATCTTTAGCAAGCTATCAAGTGACAAAGTAAAATACTCAGATTTAGACATGGTTAATCACGTGACTAATATAAAGTATATAGAATGGATAATGGATACAGCGTATGCTCACAATATCGACTTAAAGGGAGTGAAAACGTTAGATATGTTATTTAAAAAAGAAATGACCTATGATCTCCCTTATGATATTTTATATTCAGTAGATAAAGAAGGGCATCACTTTACAGTCAATACAAATGAAGATACAGTTAATTTTTACTGCTACCTAAACTAAAAGAAAAAGCTACTCATAAAATGAGTAGCTTTTATTATTATGTACCTATAATGTTGTGATTTACCATACAAACATAGGTCTTTCTTCCATCATTTCGTTTACTTGATCAGCAACTTGTTCAATTACTTCATCGTTTGTGTGATTCATCAATACTTTGTCAATTAAAGCAACGATAGTTTCCATATCTTCTTCAACTAAACCTCTTGTAGTAATAGCTGGAGTACCAATACGAATACCAGAAGTTACAAATGGTGATTTATCATCAAAAGGTACCATGTTTTTGTTCACAGTAATTTCAGCTTTTACAAGAGCTTGCTCAGCTTCTTTACCAGAGATATTCTTATTTCTAAGATCAATCAACATCATGTGGTTATCTGTACCGCCAGAGATGATATTATATCCTCTTTTTACAAAAGCTGCGGCCATTGCCTTAGCATTCTTTTGCACTTGCAACGTATATTTAAAGAACTCATCAGATAAAGCCTCCCCAAATGCTACAGCTTTAGCAGCAATAATATGCATTAAAGGTCCTCCTTGATTACCTGGGAATACAGCACTGTCTAAAAGCGAAGACATCATGCGTACCTCTCCTTTTGGCGTTTTTAAACCAAATGGGTTTGGAAAATCTTTCCCCATCATGATAATACCACCTCTTGGTCCTCTTAATGTCTTGTGTGTTGTAGTAGTGATAATATGACAATGAGGTACAGGATCATTCATCAATCCCTTAGCTATTAAACCTGCAGGGTGTGAAATATCTGCCATTAAAATAGCTCCAACACTATCAGCAATCTCTCTGAATCGTTTAAAATCCATATCGCGAGAATATGCAGAAGCACCAGCAATTATAAGTTTTGGTTGCTCTTTAGTAGCTACTTCTTGTATCTTATCGTAATTTAATAAACCTGTTTCTTGATCTACACCATAAAACACAGGGTTGTACAGCTTACCTGAAAAGTTCACTGGTGAACCGTGAGTTAAATGTCCTCCATGAGATAAATCAAACCCAAGTATCTTATCTCCAGGCTTCAAACAAGCAAAAAACACAGCTGTATTAGCTTGAGATCCTGAGTGAGGTTGCACGTTTACATACTCAGCACCAAATAATGCCTTTGCACGATCAATAGCAATTTGCTCTACTACGTCAACAACTTCACATCCTCCGTAATATCTCTTATTAGGATACCCTTCTGCGTATTTATTTGTTAAGCAAGAACCTGCAGCTTCCATTGTCTCATCACTTACAAAGTTTTCAGAAGCAATTAATTCAATTCCATGAATTTGTCTATCTTGTTCTTCAAGAATTAAGTCGAAAATTTCAGTATCTTTTCTCATTTATGTTGTGTGTTTCATTTTTATTGCTTCCAAATGTACAAAAAACGTTTGTTATTTTCAGTCTTAATTATATATTTGAGTATTACTATTAACTCACTAAAAAATAATTTATGACAATTAACGCAAACGATCCGAATAGGAAGTCTTGGTTAAACGTTGAAAAGAATTCTGATTTTCCAATTCAGAATATTCCTTTTGGTGTTTTTATCACGCAAGATGACATCATTACAATAGGTACCCGAATTGGTAATTATGCAATTGATTTAAGTGCATTGCAAATGTTAGGTTACTTTAAAGGCATTGACTTGACCGATGATGTATTTCTACAAGATTCTTTAAATGATTTTATTTCTGCAGGTAAAAAAACCTGGAGAGCAGTTAGAAACAGAGTTGCTGAAATATTTGACTTAAATAACTTAGATCTTCAAAATAACGAAAAACACAGAGATGCTGTAATATTTGCAATTGATTCTGTGGAAATGCAGTTACCTGTACTCATTGGGGACTATACTGATTTCTACTCGAGTAAAGAACATGCAACCAATGTAGGGAAGATGTTCAGAGACCCTGAGAATGCATTGTTACCAAACTGGTTACACATCCCTGTTGGCTACCATGGTAGAAGCTCTACTGTTATTCCTTCAGGAGTTCCTATTAAAAGACCTGTAGGACAAACTTTGCCCAAAGGAGAAACCTCTCCAGTATTCGGGCCTTCAAAACGCCTTGATTTCGAATTAGAAACAGGTTTTATTACAACCGATGCTAACCTTTTAGGAGAGCACATTCCAGTAGATGAGGCTGAAGATCATATCTTTGGTATGGTTTTGTTAAATGATTGGAGTGCAAGAGATATACAAACATGGGAATACGTTCCGTTAGGTCCCTTCCTTGCTAAGAACTTTGCCACTTCGATTTCCCCTTGGGTTATCACACTCGACGCTTTAGAGCCGTTTAGAGTTGCAAGTCCAGCTCAATCACCTACCCCTCTACCTTACTTACAGCAATCTGGTAATCGAACCTTTGATATTAAATTAGAAGTATACATTACTCCAAAAGAAAAAGAGAGTAAGTTAATCTGTGAGTCTAACTTTAAGTATTTGTATTGGACTATGAGTCAACAGTTAGCGCATCACACCATTAATGGGTGCAAAGTAAACTCAGGTGACTTAATGGGTTCCGGAACCATCTCTGGAACTGAACCAAATAGCTATGGATCTCTTTTAGAGTTAACTTGGGGCGGAACCAAACCAATTGCTTTACCTGATGGTTCTACCAGAACTTTTATTGAAGATTACGATACTATCACAATGAAAGGTTATTGCCAAAATAGTGATATCCGCATTGGCTTTGGGGAGGTTAGTAATATGCTATTACCAGCATCAGTACGTTTTTAAAACAGAAAAGTCTTACAAAGTAAATATACCAAGCGCGAAATGAACTGTCATTTCGCGCTTTTTTGTTTCAATATAAAGGCGAACGTTATATTTTAACTACTTTTGTCGCTTATTACTATAATTTATGTACACAGAACAAATTCATCGTATCAAAGAGAAAGTAAACCAATTAAAGAGTTTAGATCAAGACTTGGAAATTTTCGGTGCAGATACACACGAATATATATTAAACCCTACTGTTTCTATTGAAGATGTAACTCAATTTGAAAAGGAGAATAAGGTTACGCTACCAAAAGATTATTTAGCATTTATCACTGAAGTAGGCAATGGAGGTATGGGACCTTTTTATGGCTTGCAAACATTAACTGAAGCAAGCGTAAACGAAGAAGAGCTAATGATAACAGGCAAGAGTACTACTTCACTTTTACAAAAGCCTTTTCCTCATAGTTCCCTATGGAATCCATTAGCTGAATTAGAAAGTCTTGATGCTAAAATAGAAAATGCCAGTGGAGATGATGAACTTGAAGAACAGTTATATGAAAAAAGATTGGCCCTGATCAGTGGAGAAGAACATGACTATGGAAGGCTTAACCTTTGTGATTTTGGATGTGGTATTACCATTTTCCTTGTCGTAGCTGGAAATCAAAAAGGTTTTATGTGGACAGACGACCGAATAAATGACGGAGGATTATATCCGAGTATTGAATTAGAAAATATTAATAGTCTAACTTTTTTAGATTGGTATGAATTATGGCTTGACAATTCTATTTCAGAGTTTATCTAATCACAAGAACTAAGACAGCCTTATAAAAAAAACTCCTATCGAGTTACTGAACTCAATAGGAGATTTTTCTTTATTACATCGATAGTTAGAGGTCTGTTACCTATAGCTCTTTCTCGTAAATCTCTTTGTTAGATGCACATAAACGGCATCCTTTTTTTAACCCTTTTTCATTCCATTCGATTCCTGTCTTCTCCTGGTCAATCAATGTGTAATAAGAGTATAATAATCCATATCCTTCGTTATTGCCCATTTCGATAATCTTGAAACCTAACTTCTCAAGTTCTGCATCTGCTTGAGGGTGTTTTACCTCTTTTGCATTCTTATCCCCTAATACAGAAACAACATCAATTGCTTTTTCACCTAAGCCATAAATAAAAACTTGAATACAAGCAGTATCCAATCCAGCATCACACAACTTTTGATTCCCCTGCTTAATTTTACTCATTGAATCCATAAACATCCCCTTTCCTTTGCGTTCAAGTAATCTATCCCCCTCTACATAATTCAAATAGTAAAACTTCTCTAACAATTCAAGGCGCTTTTCCATTCCTGGAGCTTTCGGAGCATATTTAAATTCATTATCTAAAGAAATAAAAGTAGACTTCTTTACTTTTCTACTAAACCCCTTCAATTCATTTCCATTCTTCTTTTCAAGAAAAACCCCATCTCCACCTGCTAACACATAAATAGTGTCGTTTCTTTCAAAATAATCGTAGTACTCTTTTTCATCTAAAATAGCAGTTCCTTTTCCGTCAAATTCTAAAGATGTATTATAAAAACTCCAAAAGGATTTGTTTTTATACTTTCCAACTAAATTATTTGAAGCTTTTTGCCCGAATGCAAAAACAGATTGTAAAATAATTACAAGTAATAGTAGTCTTTTCATGTCAATTCTTTTTTTCAAACTTAGGTAAATATATTAAATATTCGAAGAATCTTTACCTTTAGTTATAAAATTAAAAGAACAAAAGAACATTAGAGTCAATAGCAACTATTTATAATTACTTGATACTACACGAATCACCCTTACAACCAAAGTTAAAAAAAGCTTGTAAAAACAAATACAGAGCCGGTATCATCAAAACCCATAGCTCATTATCTATACTTTGAAAAACAATAAAAACTCCAAGGATTAATCGAATCCATCTTATTGCAGTCCATTGCTTAAAATAATTAATCATAACGTCTTTGATTTTCATTATCTACAAAACTAATCATTATAAAAATGGCAATATGTAACAATTGTTACTGTCAGACTATAGTAGATATAGTACTTTGGTCCAAGTAATAATTAATAACATTTATAGAGATGAAGAAAATAGTTTTGAGCTTAGCTCTAATTTTATCAATGAATACAATATCATTTGCATCAACTTCTATTTCAGAAAGTACAGAGAGTGTATTATTTCAAGAAACTAAGGGCAAAAAGTTTGCTATTCTTGTTCAGTCTACAAAAAACCTACGTTCATCTATAATGACGGCTTCAGAAATGATTAAAGATAATCCTGCTGTTAAATTTGAAATCGTTATAATGGGACAAATGGTACAAGAACTAAATAACGCAGAATTAAAACCTGAGTTAGACGCTGCTGATAAAGCTGGTATCAAACTAGTAGTTTGTGAATTTGCATTAAAAGTATACGGTGTTGAATTAAAAGATTTGCCTTCGTATTTTATAGGGACACCAAATGCTCATAAATATATGTTCCAATTGCAAGAGAAAAATTATAATACCTTATCAATATAAGTATTAAAAAAACTCACACTACAATTATCCATAGACTTATGTAAACTTTTGAAAGGGCTTTTTTTAAAAAAATGCCCTTTCTTTATTTTAAATTTAACATGAGTTAGCTTTGTTTTTTGTAATTTTAGGAGATAACCGTAAAAGAAATTCTAAAATGAAAAAGCTAATCTATTTATCCTTATTGCTATTGCCTATTTCTTCTATAGCAATTGCTAACAATACAGCAGCACATGCTACTACTGCTATCAATCAAAAAGCTACAAAGGAGTTCACTATTAAATACACGTCAGAATCAACCGATTTAACGCAAAAAGCAACAGAACTTTACCGACAACTGATCAGCTTTATTTCACAAGAAAACGAAGCGAAATCATTTAGAAGCGTCTCTTTCCTTACGCAAATTAATGAAAACACAAAAGAAATAACTATCAAAAACATACAATTTTCTCAAGAGAATTCATATGCAACTGCCTTGCAAAAATTACTCAAAAACGACAATGATGCAACAAAGATCTTAGAAGTAGATGGAGTATCCATTGAGGCTAATGAAGATACTAAAGAAATAGATTTAACTAAGGCTACTACTTTAGCCACAAACTTTGTAGAAGCTGTTAATACTTCAAACTATGAAAAGGGAACTAACGTATCTTCAAGCATTGATATAGAGTACCACACTATTCAATAATAAAAATGTCCGATTTGAATAATCGGACATTTTTATTCTATACTTCACTTACGAGTGATTACAAACGCAATAATAGTTTTTCAACTTGAGCACCGTCAATACTTTCATGAGATGTATTAAAAACTGCTTGTCCTTTTGAAACAATAAGGATTTGTGGTGATTGATGTTCAACCTTGAATACCTCTGCTATTTCTAAAGAAATTAAGCGATCAGCAACAACATCAACCATATAACAAGATACATGTGTTGAATTACTAAATGAACTTTGGAAATTCTTTAATGCAAACTTGCTAATAAAGCATCGTGTACTATTCTTAAAGATAACAACTGCCTTTTCTTGAGATTCTGCAATTAAATCTTCTAATTGTGAGCTTTTCGTTAATTGTATCCAGTCCATAGTTTCGATTATATTAAATTATTACGCTAAATTAAATAAAAATACACTACCCTCCTATTGTTTACCGTTATCTCCTGACTCTTTATACTCTATAGTCTTTCTTACTTCTATAACACTTAAAAATACAACCAATCCAAACAAGACAAAATGACACTAACAACGGCTAACAACCCTACACATATATGACTTTTTGTCAATTTCTTGCAATAGTTTTCTCAAAAATTATGTCAATTAGACCATTTAGGTACATTGGAACATCTATTGCTTAAGTTATAACACAACAAAAAAAATACGCTTAATTATGAATTTGAACAATTTTACAATAAAATCACAAGAGGCTCTGCAACGTGCACAGATAATTGTACAAGGGGCTGGCCAACAACAAATAGAGAATGAACACATTTTTAAAGCTATTCTTGAAGTAGATGAAAATGTAACCCCATTTATTCTCAAAAAGCTAAATGTAAATCTTGATACCTTCAAAAAGGTCTTAGATGCAACAATCGAAAGTTTTCCAAAAGTAGCTGGGGGACAAATGAGTTTATCACGAGAAGCGGGTGTAGCTGTAACAGAAGCACAAGCTATCGCAACAAAGATGAAAGACGAATTTGTTTCAATAGAGCACTTAGTATTAGCTATTTTTAAATCAAAAAGTAAAGTAGCTCAAATATTAAAAGATCAAGGTGTAACTGAAAAACAATTAATAGCTGCCATTGAAGAAATTCGAAATGGAGCAAGAGTTACATCAGCATCCGCAGAAGACACATACAACTCTTTGAATAAATATGCTAACAACTTAACTCAATTAGCCAATGAAGGTAAGTTGGACCCAGTAATAGGTAGAGATGAAGAAATTAGACGTGTATTGCAAATCTTAAGTCGTCGTACTAAAAACAACCCTATGTTAATTGGGGAACCTGGAGTTGGGAAAACAGCTATAGCTGAGGGATTAGCGCATCGTATTGTACAACAAGACGTTCCTGAAAACTTAAAAGATAAACAAATCTTTGCCTTGGATATGGGAGCACTAATTGCAGGTGCAAAATACAAAGGTGAGTTTGAAGAGCGATTAAAATCTGTCGTAAAAGAGGTTACTTCTGCTGAAGGAAATATTATTCTATTTATCGATGAAATACACACCTTAGTAGGTGCTGGTGGTGGTGAAGGTGCTATGGATGCAGCAAATATCCTAAAACCAGCTTTAGCTAGAGGTGAATTGCGCTCTATAGGAGCAACTACACTTGATGAATACCAAAAGTACTTTGAGAAAGACAAAGCTCTTGAAAGACGTTTCCAAAAGGTTGTCGTAGATGAACCTGATACAGAAAGTGCTATTTCAATCTTGAGAGGTATTAAAGAGAAATATGAGGCTCACCATAAAGTAAGAATTAAAGATGAGGCAATTATCGCAGCTGTCAATTTATCTGAAAGATATATTACCAATCGTTTCTTACCTGATAAGGCAATTGACTTAATGGACGAAGCTGCTGCTAAATTGAGAATGGAAATCAACTCTAAGCCTGAAGAACTCGATGTGTTAGATCGAAAAATCATGCAGTTAGAGATTGAGATTGAAGCAATCAAAAGAGAGAATGACGATGAGAAATTGAAATCTCTGGGACTTGAACTTGCTAATTTAAAAGAAGAACGCAATGAAATCTTTACTAAGTGGCAGGGTGAAAAAGAAGTTGTCGATCGCGTTCAAAATATTAAACAGCAAATAGAGGCTTATAAACTGGAGGCCGAAAAAGCTGAACGTGAAGGTGATTATGGTAAGGTAGCGGAGATTCGATATGGCAAAGTCAAAACGGCACAAGAGGAGCTTGAACAAGCACAAAAGCAATTAGACGAAAACCAAAGTGGTCAATCACTTATCAAAGAGGAAGTGACAAGTGAGGATATCGCTGAAGTAGTTGCGAAGTGGACTGGAGTTCCTGTTGCAAAAATGCTACAAAGTGAAAGAGAAAAACTCTTACACCTTGAGGACGAACTACACAAACGCGTTATTGGTCAAGAAGAAGCGATTGAAGCAATTAGTGATGCTGTGCGTAGAAGTCGTGCTGGGTTACAAGATCCGAGAAAACCAATTGGTTCATTCCTATTTTTAGGAACAACTGGTGTAGGTAAGACAGAACTTGCTAAGGCACTTGCAGAATATCTATTTGATGATGAAAACGCCATGACTCGTATTGACATGAGCGAATATGGAGAAAGACACAGTGTGAGTAGATTGGTAGGAGCGCCTCCAGGATACGTAGGTTATGATGAAGGTGGTCAGTTAACTGAAGCTGTTCGAAGAAAACCTTACTCTGTTGTACTTTTAGATGAGATCGAAAAAGCACACCCAGATACTTTTAATATCTTATTACAAGTATTGGATGAAGGACGCTTAACAGATAACAAAGGTCGTTTAGCTGATTTTAAAAACACAATCATTATTATGACTTCTAATATGGGAAGCCATATTATACAAGAGAAATTTGAATCTATTTCAAATGTAGAACAGGCCTCAGAGGAAGCAAAACAAGGAGTGCTTAATGAATTAAAATTAACAGTGCGTCCTGAATTTCTTAACCGTATTGATGAGATTGTAATGTTTACACCATTGTCGAAAGGTAATATCCTCAACATTGTAGATATTCAGTTGAAAAATGTCATCAAGATGTTGAAACAACAAAATATCATTATGGAAGCGACACCAGAAGCTAAGGAGTTTTTAGCAGATAAAGGATATGATCCTGAGTTTGGTGCGCGTCCAGTTAAGCGCGTTGTTCAAAAAGAAGTTTTAAACCGCTTATCAAAAGAAATACTTGCTGGGCATGTAAAAGCAGATAGTATTATACTATTAGATTCATTTGACAATGAATTAGTTTTCAGAAACCATGAAGCTTAATAGCTTGTTTATAAATTCGTTTTTACAATAAAATAGAGGTTGCTCAATGAGCAACCTCTATTTTTATTATCAATTAGCCTCTTGCTTTGATACTCCACGTAAACAAAAACTTTGCTACTACATCACCTTGTTCGTCCTTAGCAATTGTTGTCAATGGGATTACTACTCCTTCTTTTGTTTCTATTGCTCTTTGTATTGCCTCGTCAATTTTTTGTCCTTCATCGCAGGTAAATGTAATTTTACCAACTGCTTTTTTAGTAAACTCCATCTCGTTCTTCACAACCAAAGAAGCTATATTCTGACCAGACATTTTAATTTTTGTCAATAGCATTAAGCCTCCCGAAAACTCAGCAGCCATTCCCTGTACTGCCCAAAACATACTCTGAAATGGATTCTGATTTAAAAAGTCAAACTCTACATATGTTATCACTTCGTCTTTTTTAAAACTTTCTAAGCGAACACCTGCAATCCAAGCAATTGGAATTTGCGTTGTTAGAATTTGTTTAAATGTCTCTTGATTCATATTCTATTATTTATTTTTCAGTTAATTAAGTTACTAATCTAAAAGCTCTCGCTTATCCTATGTAATTAGAATTTTAATGATTCTAAAATTTCTTTATTCTTGCACAGAGATTCTTTATACTCTCCTTTTAGTTGCTCTACCAAATCCCTGACTGTCAAAACACTTGTAATTCCAGCTGTCCCATGGCCTGCAGACCAAATATCTTTCCATGCTTTGCTATTTGCCGCAGTCAATTGAGAGAAATCTTCTTCTTTTTTGACACTAAGATCTAAACCTGCTTTCTCGATACTTGGTTTTAGAAAGTTTGCATTTACCCCTGATACACCATCTGTATACATTATATCATCAATACCTGAATCTACGATCATTTGCTTATATTCATCTACTGCATCACATTCTTTTGTTGCTATAAATCGCGTTCCCATATAAGCAAAATCAGCTCCGATATTCTGTGCTGCTAAAACATCACTCCCCTTATCTATACTTCCCGCCAAAAGCACTACTCCATCAAAGAAACTCTTTATCTCCGCTATCAGTGCAAAAGGGCTTGCTGTACCTGCATGTCCTCCAGCTCCCGCAGCTACACAAATTAAACCATCTACTCCTGCCTCAGCTGCCTTTTCTGCATGGCGCTTTTTGATAATATCGTGAAAAACTAATCCTCCATAACTGTGAACTGCATCTACTAAGTCTTTGACAGCTCCTAAAGAAGTAATGATAATAGGTACTTTGTACTTAATACAAAGCTGTAAGTCAGGCATTACTCTTGGATTTGTCTTATTGACAATGATATTAACTCCAAATGGTGCTGGCTTCTTCCCTGTCTCTCTTTCAAACTTGTCCAGTTCTGTCGTAACTTCTATAAGCATTTGTTCAAAATCTTCTGTACTTCTACCATTCAAAGCTGGAAAAGTTCCTACTATTCCATTCTTACAGCTCTCTATCACTAATTTGGTTCCAGAAACAATAAACATTGGGGATACTACAATAGGTAATACTACCCTATCTTTTAACTCTTGTATTGTCATAATTAATTTATCGTTTTTTTTAATTGTGTAATTTAATCTAAAATAACAAGATTTCTAAACATATCCACTCTATTTTTGATTGAAAATCCCCTCATTTCAAGCTTTTAACACATAAACACACCTACTTTCTTACCTTGAAGGAAAGGAAGCACAAATTACCTACTCATTTTGATCAAAACACTTGATAGTATATCTCTAATTATTTTTTTACTTTGCAAGGTAAAATAAACAATGATAGATTAAATTTAATATGAAAAAACTAACATACGCTTGTTCCCTTGTACTCTCAGTGATGTTATTGGGTAGTTGTAATCAAAAAGCAACAGAAAGTAAAACTGAAGCCAAAACCGAAGAAGCTACTCCTACAGTAGAGAAAGATGAAGCTAAATCGGAAAAAGAATCCCTTTCTCAACCTTATAATGAGGAAGAAGATGCAGATGAGAAATTAAACGAATTAATCGCACAGGCAAAAAAAGAAGGAAAGAAAGTTTTTGTACAAGCGGGAGGAAACTGGTGTATCTGGTGTTTGAGATTCAATGATTTTGTTCAAAAAACAGAAGAACTTAAATCTATTGTAGATAAAGAATACGTGTATTACCATTTGAACTATTCAACTAAAAACAAGAACAAAGAGGTATTTGATAAATATGCGCCTGAGGGAAAGAAATTAGGTTTTCCTTTCTTTTTCGTGATTGACCAAGAAGGAAAAGTAACTAATATCATCAACTCTGTAGACTTAGAATTAGACAAAGGATATGATGTTGAGAAAGTAAAACAAATGTTTTTAGACAACGCCTTATAAACAAGAAAAAGAAACTCTCGATTGAGAGTTTCTTTTTTTATACCTCATACAACAACAACCTTCTCATCTCCGTATCCTGTATATCAGGAAGTTCCCAATGGGATATAAACTGTTCCATCATCTTACGCCCTCTATCCTCAATGCTATACTTATCCCATGTTTCATAACTCAATATTTCTTTCTCGAGCTCTGTAAGTCTATATTCGTGCTTAACTGCATTTTCTATTTTATGCTGGATTCTTTCAAAACTACTGGGTTCATAGCGATTAAAAGCCAAAATCATATTTCCCAATGAATAACTATACCTATCGCGATTCACTTTTTGCATGCTATTAATATCCTTGTAGGTACTTCGTTCTTCATAATGCCCTTCTTCTGGATATATTAGATAAACTTTAGGGTCTACATGACTTAACCCTCCTCCATTTAATTCTTCGATTGTCTTTAAAAAATAGTCTAAACCCGCCCAGGTTTTGAAGCGATTACCTTTGTGAATGTGATTGATTACCTCTTTCCATCTAAAGTGACTAACTCGTTGTTCCAACAGTACATTTATCAAATATTCATTGGTATGAGCCCTACCTCTTAAATAATAAAAATTAATATCTCTAAAAGTATCTTCTAAATTCAAGTTGGAATTATTGCCCTGCAATAAAAAGCACATAATATTATGTCGTTCTATTGCAAATAATAACCGCTCAATCTGATCTAACTTTTGCTGAACACTATAGTCTGTTTCCTCACCTGATTTCTGTGGTAAATCACGCATAAAAATAGACAATATTAAATTCAACATATACTTTCCATATCCCCTTGGAAAATTGTTTATCCTTAGTAGTGACTTTTGCAAAGCAACTGTGTAGTGAAAGTCAAAATCAATATCTGTATCAACTGCATAAGGATTATTGATAAAATACCACAAAACAACAGCTTTCTTCATACTTCCCAACCACTCGTTCAGTACTTTATAATCGACATAATTAATTAGCTCATTATCCTTTTCCAATTGAAAATCTACTGTAAAAAGTTGCTTTTGATAAGACTTAAAATCATTAGAAACCATAGTCGAATTAGAAAAATACAGAAGCCAAAACGCTTTTAAGAAGGCATCATCATCCATAGCCTGCGATGGATTCCTCCCAAGCCACTTATAAACTTCCAACCAAGCTTGATTCACTTTCTTCCTACTCCGATCTATAGTAGAAGAAACAGTTAACTGTTTCGATACAATGTACAATACCCGATTCTTTAAACGTTCCAGGCTTGACAATTGCTTTCCTCTAAAATTTAATGTTTCAAAAACCATAGAAACATCTAATGGACGTTCTTGAGACTCGCTCAAATCCAGAATAGAGAAAAGTAAATGCTTTGTAATCTTATTAATCCAGACTTCAACTTCTACCTGAGAAAGACTTTTAACTTGTTGATAAAAATAAGTCTTTGCTATGGATAAATTATGCGTGTATAGTGTTTCAGTTTCTTCGACCTGGTAGTCTTTCTCTGAAAAAATCTCTCTAATCAAGTAATTGTGTGACGGCACATCAATGTGATAACCAAAAATATACTTATTGACCTCGTTCTCTCTATGTCTAAAATAAGTATTTTCTAAGGCTGCTTTTAACTCTACATTATCTAAAACATTCACAAGTTCAGACAATAAAATCAACAAAGTAGTCAAACGCTGCTGCCCATCTACTATATTACAACCCGTATAAAATTGTCCTTTAATCAAAAGTTTGTTACTTCTAACTGTAAAACCTTCTTTGCGAATGCTTTCAAAATCTGCTGTAGTAAATGCATTTAGCGTTAAAATACCAGTGAAGTGAAATGTATTTCGATGATGATGTGTATTATAAAGATCATACCACAATTCGCTCAACTCTTTCTTTGTCCATGAATATCCTCTCTGATAATCGGGTATCCTAAAAATTCGGTCCTTAAATACTTCTTCAAATGCAATAATATTCATCCCTCAATTTGCTAAAAAATGCAGGCAAAAATAACTCAATTCACCCTCTTTAGCTATATTAATTTGTTAACTTTTAAAAGTGTTATGATTGCAGTATCTAAAGCTAATATTGAGAAGTTTAGCAATTATAGAAGATACAAAATTAATATGTCTTTTCCAATGCCTCTTATCATACTTTTTGTTGTCATATAACCCAATATTTGTAATATAAAAATATAACAACCTAAAGTAGAAACACTATGAAACAAAGAGTTCCAGTATCTCAGATTATGGCTAAAGTATTAATAGCTGTACCATCAACAAAAAAAATTAGTGAAGTAAATCAACTGTTTGCCGACTATAATATCCGACATATACCAGTAGTTGAATCAGAAAAACTCATTGGAATTATCAGTGTCAATGATATTCTAAAAATAGGATATAGCAACGCTGATATGGATAAAGACGCACTAAACGATATTTACGATGCCTATAAGCTCGAAGATATCATGACTAAAAATCCATTAGTTGTTACAGAAGACACAATCATTAAAGAAGTAGCTGAACTATTTTCAAAACAAAGATTCCACTCACTACCTATCACGGACAAAGCAGGAAAATTAGTTGGAATAGTCACAACTACAGATTTAATAAATTATTTAATTGCGCAATACTAATTGAACAATTCACACCTTTTTCAAGGTATAAAATGTATTTCAACGAAAAAAGACTATCACTGTTTGTGATAGTCTTTTTTACATAACTTCATTTCCCCTATTGAGAACAAAGTTAATTCAAGAGTTACCTCTATCAATATCTAAACTCTGTAACACCACACAAAAAGTATAAGCAACCCAAAGAAAAAAATCTTCTTATCCCTAAAATAATTGTGAATACATCCGTTAGAACTGCAAACTGCTTTGTCCCAATGTATCACACAAGTCTAATTACAATACTTCCACGTTATCCATCAAATTTCCGAAGCACTTATACACTCACTTACCACAAAAAAAGCGATACATTCTTGCGTCTTTCACTCAGTTTTCTTGCAGCATCCTTGCAGTTTTATAGGCGAAAAGGTGTGTTTTCCCAAGGAAACCCCAAGCAAACTGCAAGAAAACCCCAAGGAAGTGCAAGCATTACTACACCAATTCACGACCAATGAGGTAAAACAAATGTTATCAATTTAAAGTGAACTTAATCGTTAGACTTTGCGTATCATTTAGACAGATGCTCTATTACCAGTCTTGACTTTGTCGCTTTTGACAGATAGTCCAAGCTACTTTTGCTATCCTATGGCTATTTTTGAGTTAAAGACCAAAATTGTTCTACACTTTACAAAATGTTCTAAGGTTGATCGGATCCGATCAACCCTTATATACCAATTTACTTTTTATTTGTGCTGAATCAATTGCCACAAATTCAAACTGATCGAAATGAGTCAATACTTTACTGAATTTTTCCTCAGCTTCTTTTCTACTCCAATCTTCAGGATAGGTAAAACCAATAAACGAGATACTTTCTGCGACTATGCTAAACGCATGATCGAATTCTTCAAAACCACCATAAGTCAAAGCAATCTGACCTTTCCAATGTATTGTATATTTCTTGTCATGCTGTTTAGAAAACGTAATATTGTGATTTGCACACTGGTCATGACCTAACAAATAAATACTAAAGCTTGGCTCGGACTCATAAAAATCTTCCGCTAATGGCAGTACATCAAGTTGAAAACCAAACTCATCTTTGTCAAATAAATCAACCTTTTTTGATCCATCACTTAACAGGATTCCCTGCTCATCAGACCAATAGGTTGAGGATAAAATACACTGATGATAGTTATCCCAAACAATCTTCGATTTCCAGTGTAATTCGCTTGTATAAGGTCCATCAAAATCTTCTTCTTCATAGTCATCTTCCTCATCTGTGTTTTCTTCAGAATCATAGTAATCCTTGCTTTTCAAATGTAAATCAAACCACAAACGACCTTCCAAATCCATTCGTCCGGACCAAACAAACTCCTTTAATTGATGTGGTTCAGGATAAGCACTATCTTTAAACACAATCTCTCTTTTCATACCTATTTACTATTTCTATTATAAACTCACAAAAGTATGCATGTATGCGAAAAAACCAACCATACGAACATATAAGTTATCCCACTTTTTAATTGAGAAAAAAACAAGGAGCAACTTTAGTTTATACCTAAACAAAATTGTTTTTATAATTCTCCCTTTATAGCTTAGAGAAAGCTTAATAACAGGTAGAAACGAGCACTTCAATTATCACAACTAAAAAAAACAGTAAATTTACTTTTGTCAGTTGCTATTCTTCTCTATTTTCCATTTTGCACAATGATTAAGTAACTAACTATTTACCACTTACAAATAATTTAAAATATAAGGGATCCGTTCACAAACGTTTCTGTAACAAGAAAAGAGGTCATGGCGTGTAAAAAACAATGAATGTATTGACCATTGAATCGACAAATAACACTATGGATTGCTCCCCAACTTCTCACTTTTCATTTATCAAAAGAATTTTAAATACAATCAAAAATCAAATCGCAACAATCAATTACTCAATGCGAAATTTATAACGCTCTTTAGAAAACACCTAATTTAGCAACCATTAGACTATAATCTATAGAATATACTTTAGTTTGAAACTCAAGAAATGAATGGCTTTAATGACAGGTAAATACAACTCCAAAAAGAGTGGACAAGAACAATAATAGTAACCTGTCCACACTTGTACACATGGTTGAATAAAACATATTCCAAAAAAATTCATTGTTTTATTCG